>PMIG01000195.1 GCA_003157055.1 Bacteroidales bacterium
GCAAAAATGATGGCAATATCTGAATTCCGTGCCAGACTGACCGCTTCAATAAGCAATGTGGAATCAATCTTATTATTGGGCGATCTTCTGCCTCTTACCTGCTGACTCCAAATGAAGGCTGGTTTATAACCTTGAGCAAACTGTATTGAAGCCTTTGTGCTTGCTTTGTTTTTTAAGCCTTCAAGAGGAGTGATTTCATATCGTGCTTTTACACCTGCCCCAAAACCTCCGGTAGCCTGTTTACGAGTCGCATTGTCGCCTATAACTGCTATTTTCTTTATTTTATCCAAATTAATAGGTAAAAGGTTCTCAGCGTTCTTCAATAGAACAATGGATTGGGATGCTACTTTATAGGCAATCTTTCCATGTTCCGGAGTGGAGACAACTCCTGCCGGCCGGGATTCCGGGATTGGTTCAACGGCATATCTTACCCTTAGGATTCTTTTTACCTTATCATTAATGATCTCTATGGGAACAAGACCTGCTTTATTGGAGTCGAGTAATGGTTGTCCAAAAAATGCAATTCTCGCTGAACCCATTTCGACATCAAGTCCATTCATTGCAGCTTTAACGGAGCTGTGTGTTCCTCCCCAGTCTGACATAACCAGTCCCTTAAAACCCCATTCTTTTTTCAGGATCTGATTCAATAAATTATCATTTTCCGAACACCAGCTGCCATCGATTTTATTATAAGCAGCCATGACAGAATATACGTTTGCTTCCTTTACAGCAGCTTCGAATGGAGCGAGATAGATCTCCCTCATAGCTCGATCATCAACTCTGATATTGACAGTACCTCTATTTGTTTCCTGATTATTAAGTGCAAAATGCTTTACGCACGCTGCGACTCCCTGGTCCTGTATACCTTTTATATATCCTACGGCAAGTCTTGAATTCAGGAATGGATCTTCGCTGAGGTATTCAAAAGTTCTGCCTCCGGTGGGAATACGGGTAATGTTTACAGCGGGTGCAAGTAATATGTCTTTTCCCCTCGTTCTGGCTTCTTCCCCCATGTCTGTTCCAAGCAGATAAGCCAGTTCAGGATTCCATGTAGCCGCAAGAGCAGAGCCGGTAGGGAAAAATGTAGCTGAGTCAGTGGTTAATTTCAAAGAATTCCAGGAATTCTTTCCCATCTCTTCACGAATGCCACAAGGCCCGTCGGTGTATTTTAATTCCGGAATCCCCAAACGTTCTATTCCGGGAGAAGTAAACAAACCGTTTCCATGCAACATTAATATTTTCTCTTCGAGGGTCATCTTCGATATAATACCCTCTATTTTAAAATCATTCAGAGTCAGATCCTTAGAAATTCCTTTTGGCTGCGATTGACCCTGACCGAAGATATTATCCGGGAGGAATATAAAAAAAGATATAACTATTGCTATTGAACCTATTTTTCTCGCGAACCGATCATTCAATAATTGATTAAACCGTGCCATTTGTTTTCTGGATTAATTGGATAAAAATAATTATAATTAATTAGTAAGTGTGCAAGTTCATTTTTTTGTTCTGCAGGCAGGGTCCCTTTCAATATAACTCACGGAAGAGTCTGATCAGGAAGGATCTGAATTATGATCACTTTATCACAACTCAGATCTTCATTGAGTAATCTCCAACTAATTTTATAAATTATCCGTTCAACACTGAATATTTTTATATTACGAGTTTTTAAATATTTAAAATATTGAACTATATTTCATTATTCAATATAATATTAAGATAATGAAAAAAACTTCAATTCTCATAATTCTTGTTTTAACGAATATATTTACATCGAATGTCCTGGCTGTTACACCTGGCGAACGCCGGCATCTTCTGATGGATTATAACTGGAAGTTCATCCAGTCCGATGTAAAAGGTGCTGAAGCTCCAGCTTATAATGATGCTGCCTGGCGGACACTTAATCTTCCTCACGACTGGAGTATAGAAGGTGAATTTAAACAAGATGCTGTCACAAAAGGTGCCGGCGGATATCTTCCGACCGGGATTGGATGGTATCGGAAACATTTCACCTTATCATCGATAGGAAAAGATCAGCAATTCCGGATCGAATTCGATGGCGTTTATATGAATAGCGATGTCTGGATAAACGGTCACCATCTGGGAAAACATCCATACGGATATACAAGTTTTTATTACGATCTGACTCCTTTCCTTAAAAAAGGGGAGAACGTAATAGCTGTCAGGGTCGATAATTCTATCCAGCCCAACAGCCGCTGGTACTCAGGTTCAGGCATTTATCGTCATGTGTGGCTCGACATTGCAGGTCCGGTTCATATCGCCCAATGGGGAACATATATTACTACTCCGAAAGTCGATGTATCATCTGCAACAATTTCTGTCAGAACTTCGGTTGAAAATGCTTTATCGGTTTCTAAAAAAGTACTGTTAAGGTCTGTTATCCATGATTCCGCAGGGAAGGAAGTGGCAACTGTCGATACACCATTTTCTCTGGATCCGTCAGGCAAAACGGATGTCGAACAATCCCTCATAGTTGATTCTCCATTGTTTTGGTCAATAGATAACCCGTCATTGTATACTCTTAATTCATATATCATAGATGGAACCAAACCGGTTGACAATTACACCTCGACCTTTGGCATCAGGAGAATTGAATTTGACAAGGACANNGGTTGTCTTGGCTCGGCGGTTCCTGAGCAGGCATGGAGAAGGAGACTGGAGATATTGAAGGAAATGGGTTGCAATGCCATCCGCACTTCTCATAACCCGCCAGCTCCTGAGTTTCTTGATCTGTGCGATCAGATGGGATTTCTAGTTATGGATGAGGCATTTGATGAATGGGTTGAAGCAAAAGGCCAGGTACAATTCGGATACCATAAATATTTTGCAGAATGTTCACAGTCTGACCTGGTTTCAATGATCCATCGCGATAGGAACCATCCGTCGGTTGTAATCTGGAGCGCCGGAAATGAAGTTCCTGACCAGGTAGTAGATAACGGAAGTGAAGTACTCCGGAAATTGATTGAAACGTTTCACAAGGAAGATCCGACTCGTCCCGTTACCCAGGCAAATGACCGGATAGCAGCCGGCGACGGACCTGCAAAACTTCCTTTCCTCCAGATGCTGGATATAGTCGGCTATAATTATGTCGACCGCTGGTTTGAACGCAGGGAGCTCTATTACAGCATCGACAGGCACGACCATCCTGACTGGAAAATGATCGGTACGGAAAATGGTTCCATTGGCGGAATGCGGGGTCAGTATTCTATCGGTCCGCAACCATCAGGCAACTGGCCTTTCCGTTCAGGAAGCTACAAAACTAGTATGATCGAGGCTGAGGAATTATGGAAATTTACGTCAGTATATGATTATGTGATAGGTGATTTTATGTGGACCGGAATTGATTATCTTGGAGAAGCTTTCTGGCCCACAAGGAGCTCAAGCTCAGGGGTCATTGATCTATGCGGTTTTCCAAAAGACGGGTATTATTTTTATCAGAGCCAGTGGACAAACAAGCCTATGGTTCATCTGTTGCCGCACTGGAACTGGTCTGGTCATGAGGGACAGGTTATTCCGGTGATTGCCTACACAAACTGTGACACTGTCGAGCTTTTTCTGAATGGAAGATCTTTTGGAGCAAAATCCTATGTTTTTCCCCAACAGGGACATTCAGGAGGATGGAACTCCTGGGCCCGCCCATATATAGCACCTACAACCTCCGACCTGCATCTCTCATGGGATGTGCCTTATGAACCTGGCATTCTGAAGGCTGTTGGCAGGAAAGATGGGAAAGTTGTTACTGAAATGGTGCAGACAACATCTAAGCCTTCAGCGATACGTTTGTCGGCAGACAGGAAGGAGATAAATGCGGATGCTCATGATATTGTCAATGTTAAAGTTGAAATAGTAGATGAAAACGGACTGGTTGTTCCCGATGCAAATAACCTGATTGAATTAAAAGTTGAAGGTGAGGGAGTTCTTATCGGCACTGACAACGGTAACCCGCAGGACAAAGCCCTCATGAAAAGCAGCAGGCGAAATGCTTTCAACGGGCTTGCGCTTGCAGTGATCCAATCGACTGAAAAAAGCGGAAATATCAGGATAGCTGCTATCTCAGAAAAGCTTAAAGACGCCGTTTTGCAGGTCGTTTCTAACAAACCAGCGATTGCCGCAAATACCATTATTAACCTCCATTAGATTAACTTGTAATTAATCTTCTTCTTCAAAAACCATCAGAAAATCAATAATAATCCTATTGATGATTTCAGAAAAAAATTCATTTAAAATTAACAGGATAAGGAATACTGTACTCGTTATGTTCTGCTTATTGGTACTAAGCGTGATTGCAATACCGCTCAACGTCCAGCCTGCAGGTAAATATGAAAATGGCATAACTCCCTTAGGTCTCTACATCACACAATTTGTAAGGTTTGGAGGCCAGGATAATTTACTCGCTGTGAAGGTGGACAACAGCCCTGATTACAAGGAAGAAGATACTGGCACACCCTTCCTGCGGAACTCAAAAGATTTTAACCCGAATTTTGGAGGACTGAACCGTAATGCCAGGCTGATAGTGACAGCTAAAATTTATCAGACCCTGCCTCTCTACAACAATCTTAAGACCAGCGGCGTATATGTTTATCCGGAAAATATTGATCTGAGGAGTAAAAGTGCTGAGGTTAAAGTGGAAGCCGAAGTTGTTAATGAGACAGGCAATTATGCATCAATAACCCTTTTAGCATTCGTGATGGACAATGACAGTGTCGTATTGGCCAAACTTGATGGCAACACATCCGACCTGATCGCTGGTCAGACAGAAATTTTCACTGCCTCGCGTAAAGGACTCAAAAGTGCGGGTCTGAAGATTGAATCAAATGCTGTTGAGGTTGCTGACGGTCTTATACCTGCTATGCCGCGAACAATGCCTGGTCTTAAAATTAATTAATGATAATATTTAATAGTATGAAAAGAAATCTGATTGAGATCCGTATTAGAGCTGTATGGCTGTTTATGATTTTGGCATCAGCCGGAAACCTATGTGGACAGACCGGCAGTGGAACTATGCCGCAGATTGTAAGTAAAGATGGCCATCATGCACTTCTTATAGACGGGAAGCCTTTCTTTATGCTTGGCGGCCAGGCCCATAACTCGAGCGGCTGGCCGGGAATGCTGCCAAAAGTATGGTCGGCTATTGAAGCAATGCATGCCAACACCCTCGAAGTGCCAATTTACTGGGAACAGATCGAGGCACAACAGGGGAAGTTCGATTTTTCACTGGTGGACACCTTGTTGAAGCAGGGGCGTGAATATAAGGTGCATCTTGTACTTTTATGGTTCGCGACATGGAAAAACGGGAGTAGTCACTATATGCCTGAATGGATGAAGCGCGAACCTTCGAAGTATCCCAACATAACTGGCAAAAACGGACAACCTGTTGATTCACCTTCACCGCATACACAGGCCGCAATGGAAGCTGATGCAAAAGCCTTCGCCGCAGTGATGGGATATTTGAAGAAGGCTGATCAGCAGCATACAGTGATCATGGTTCAGGTAGAAAATGAACCCGGTGCCTGGGGAAGTGTCAGGGATTATTCAGCAAATGCACAAAAACTTTTTGAGGGCCCTGTGCCGGCAGAGATGCTTAAGCCCGAAGTGCTCAAAGCCCTGAATAAGCCAGTTGCCGTCAAAGGAAGCTGGAAGGAGGTATTCGGAGATGATGCAGATGAATATTTCCACGCATGGTCCGTAGCACTTTACATTGGATATGTAGCGGCAGCAGGTAAAGCCATCTATCCTTTGCCGTTATATGTAAACGCTTCATTGCGTGATCCATTAAGTAACCCGCCTGCATCTACGTATGAGAGCGGTGGTGCAACGGACAACGTAATCCCCATCTGGAAGGCAGCCGCACCCGCAGTCGACTTGCTTGCCCCAGATATATATCTGTCAGGCAGCGACAAGATACTGAAAGTGATTGAACTGTACGACCGGCCCGATAACCCCTTGTTCATTCCGGAAACAGGTTCCACTGCAGAATATGCAAAATTCATTTATGAAGTGCTGGCACGCGGTGGAATTGGTTTTTCACCCTTCGGGATTGACGACAATGGGCAGGGTGCTCCGGAGGCTGAAACAGAGGAACGACTTGAACCGGTTGCAATTGAGTATGCTATGGCCGGCCCAATGATGAGGGAGCTGGCAAAATGGGGATTTGAAGGAAAGATCAGAGCAGTTGAGGAACGTGAAGATCATGCTGCGCAGACTATCGATCTGGGCTCATGGCAGGCCACCGTATCGTTCGGCGCTCCGGGACGGCGCACCGAACAGGCAAATTCCCATCCAATTGGCAAAGCCATGATAGTGCAACTTGGCGAAAATGAGTTTTTCCTTATAGGCACACTTTGCCATTTCACCTTTAAGCCTCTTGGGACAAACGAGGGAAAGGCATGGCAATACCTTAAAGTGGAAGAAGGGCGTTTTGAAAACGGAGTTTTCAAGCTTTTACGTATACGAAATGGTGATGAAACAGATTGGGGAGGACCGCAAATCGGTGCAATCCCTTCGATACTGCATACCACTCTTATTACACGATGAATAAGATTTCAGTAATTATGACACTGACGATTAATTAGCATATAAGCATTATGGAATAATAATTAATTCAGCTCCCGATGAGTACATTCATTCCGGGTCCTGTCATCGTAGCAATCGATCGGCATGACGAAGGCAGATTTGAAGGCAGGATATGGGTGCCGCGCCGCCATCTTAATGGCGATGATATTATGCTCGATTACGACCTTGCAAAGAAAGCGTTGGAAAACAAGACCGGCACAGGTTTGAGGTTCGGCAGTTCGAACGAGTTCGTTCAGCTTGTGAAGCTGTACCGTTACGAATAGGGCGGAAATATTCCGGCCGACAGTTACTTACTATTAGATCTTGTAATGATCTGCTAATATTGATGTAAACAGTTTTCCCGGGAGAATATATTTCAGAACCACTGCCAGCTTCTGCTCAAATGTTGAAATAATATAACGCTGGTGAGGGTTTTTACATTCGACGATCTTGATAAGCTTTTTTGCGAGAACATCCGGCTGCCAGCCGTTGCCTTCATCCTTCTCGATAACTGCAAGCGTTGTTGCATATTGCTCCTTATATGGATCATCCTGGCCGGTCGGGGCAAGGTAATTCCTTCTGTTGGCAGAATTGTTGGTATGAAAATCACCGGGATTGATCAGCACAACTTTAATATTAAACTGCTTCACTTCCATTCTAAGGGCTTCGCTGAACCCCTCAATAGCGAATTTGGCAGCTGAATAAAACCCCTGTAATGGCAATCCCATTAATCCTCCGATAGAGCTGAAATTAATTATTGTTCCGCCACCCTGCTTACGCATAACCGGAAGGACTGCCTTGGTAAGGATTGCAGTTCCAAGCAGGTTTGTATCCATCTGAAGCTTGATATTTTCAACAGGAGAGGTCTCTATTGGTCCGCCTGTATGCATACCGGCATTGTTAATGAGGACATCTATCCGACCCTCTTTTCCAATAACCGCTTTAACTGCATTTTCAATTGAAGCCGGATCCATAAGATCCATTCTCAGGACATTTACCTTTTCACTTGCCTTGCAATCTTTTCTTACAGTTCCATAAACTGTATGACCGGCATTTGCAAGAAGCTCAGAACTCTCTTTTCCGAACCCGGTCGAAATGCCTGATATCAGAATAACTTTTCCCATAATGATTGTGTTAATTTAAATTATGATAGAGAATTTTATAATTATTAATTATTCCTTTGTGTTCTTCGCGTATACTTTGTGACCTTAGTGGTTAAGAAAAAAAGCGTTTAACCTCAAAGAGCACTAAGGGTTTCACAAAGGAACTTAAACTAATTAAGGATCCCCAGTTCTTTTGCTACTTTGGTTATTTTCTCAATTGAAATCTCCACCTGTTCCTTTGTGTGAGTTGCCATGAGCGAGTACCTGATAAGACAGTCTTCCTTGGGAACTGCGGGGGAGACAACAGGATTAACGAATACTCCTTCAGCAAGCAGCTTCTGTGTCAGAAGCAAGGCTTTGACATCATCCCGGATGAACAAAGGAATAATAGGTGTCTCGGATTTTCCGGTATAGAATCCTGCATCCTTGAATCCTTTCAGTGCATACCTGGTGATATCCCAGAGATGACTTATTCTCTCGGGTTCGCTAACCATTATATCAATAGCGGCAAGAACTGATGCTGCTGATGCCGGAGTCATGCTCGCACTGAAGATCAGTGAACGCGAATTATGCTTAATATAATTAATTGTATCCTTATCGGAAGCAATAAAACCGCCGAGTGATGCCAGCGATTTTGAGAATGTTCCCATTATCAGGTCGACCTTGTCTGTAAGACCGAAATGAGATGCCGTGCCTGAACCGTTTTTACCGATTACACCGATCGCATGAGCATCGTCAACCATTATAGTTGCATTGTATTTTTCTGCAAGCTTTACTAGCTCGGGAAGCTTGACAATATCTCCCTCCATTGAAAAGATACCGTCAACAACAATAAGTTTCAGGCTTTCCGGAGTGCAGCGTTTAAGCTTCTTCTCAAGATCATGCATGTCGTTGTGGGCAAACTTGAGCACTTTCGAGAAAGAGAGCCTGCTCCCTTCGATGATCGATGCATGGTCGAGCACATCAAGAAGAATATGATCCTTGCGCCCAGTAAGAACTGATACCACTCCAAGGTTAACCTGAAATCCTGTGGAATAACATAGTGCTCCGTCCTTCCCGACCAGGTCGGCAAGACGTTCCTCAAGCTCAATATGGATATCAAGAGTTCCGTTCAAGAATCTTGAGCCAGCACATCCGGTTCCGTATTTATCAATTGCTTTTTTTGCAGCCTCCTTTATCTTGGGATGGTTAGTAAGTCCCAGGTAGCTGTTAGATCCAAACATCAGGACTTTCTTCCCATTTATGATAACAACTGTGTCCTGTTCTGATTCAATTGCCCTGAAATAAGGGTAGATGCCGGCTTCCATAGCCTTCTGCGGGGCATCATACTTTGAGAGTTTTTCCTGTAGTATTCTCAATGTTGGTTGGTTTTAGTGACGGGCAAATATATAAAAATTAATATTTTTCAAATACTTGTCAGGTACATTAATAATAATGTATATTTATCAATAAAGAGTCAGAACGCTTAATAGACGGGCATATGATAGATTTTTATAATTATTCTATAATCCTGATTTTTAGTTTTGCTATTATAGTTTTTGTGCTTCTTTTCTTCATTTCAGCTCCTTATGGCAAGTTTTTAAGGAAGGGATGGGGAAAAACAATAAAGTCAAAGTGGGCCTGGCTTCTGATGGAGGCTCCTTCGCCATTGCTGATGGCCTTTTTTTTCGTTGTTTCTAAGCAGAAAAACATTCCCCAGATGGTTTTTTTAATCTGCTGGCTGTTACATTATATTCACAGGACTTTCATCTATCCCTTCCGCCAGTCAGGGAGAGATAAGGCATATCCGGTTATACTGGTCGCAATGGCTTTTTTGTTTAATTGTATGAACGGACTGGCAAATGGATACGGAGTTTTCATTCTCCGGCATTATGAGAATTCGTGGCTTCTGTCATGGCAGCTTATTACGGGAGTAATCTTATTTATTGCTGGATTTTATATTAATAAAACCGCCGATGAAAAGCTGAGAAAATTACGTGCCGGCAGTCCTGAAGAATACGTAATCCCTCAAGGGTGGCTATTCCGTTTCATTTCATCTCCTCATTATTCTGGCGAAATTATTGAATGGGGAGGATGGGCCCTGGCAACATGGTCGATGCCCGGACTGGCTTTCTTTATTTTTACTTTTGCCAATTTGTTTCCGCGGGCAATAGCATCGCATAAATGGTACAGGTCATATTTCCCAGGGTATCCAGAAAAAAGAAAAGCGATTATTCCTTTTGTTATTTAATTGNNCTTATATATCCTTTCTCGTCAAGCGCTTTCATCATCTCGTCAATACCTGGCTGGAGCTGTTGTTCAAGACCTTTTCCTCCATTATCAATATAAAGAGTAATATCTTTTTTCTTTCCGGAGTATCCTGTTACATCTTTCACAACATCAATATTCTGTATTTTAAAGGCAGGAGAAAGGCAGAAAGCTTTTGAAAAAATTCCGGGGTTATTCCATACAAGCATAAAAGTAATCGTCCCTCCGGCAGACGATCCGCCTGCAAATGT
>PMIG01000105.1 GCA_003157055.1 Bacteroidales bacterium
AGAGAGAAACAAAGGCTTTTTTCATAATAGTCAGAAATTTCAACTGTTATAAAGTTATAAAAAATGAATGAGAGATGTTTTATGTATCATTAAGATTACTAAACGAGTCCACCATTAGTAGAATATGATCAGAATAAGCCTGATATTCTGCCATCTCCATCAATATCGATCTTCTCGGCAGATGGAGAAACAGGAAGCCCCGGCATCCTCATTATATTACCGGCGATCGGGACTATGAATCCGGCTCCTGATGACAATTGCACTTCCCTGATCTTAATGGTGAATCCCTGAGGACGACCTCTTTTATTCTGGTCGTCCGAAAGAGATTTCTGAGTCTTGGCAATACAAACAGCAAGGTTTCCGAGCCCAAGCTTCTCTATCTTATCAAGCTGAGATTTTGCTTTCAGAGCATATTCAACATGATCGGCACCGTACATTTTTTTACATATGGTTTCTATCTTCTCCTCAAAAGACCATGAAGGATCGTAGAGAGGCTTGAAGCAATCTAAGCAATCAGAAATAGTCTCGATTACCTTGTTTGCCAGTTCCACAGCGCCTTCTCCGCCCCTGGCCCAGGATTCATTTATGGTGACCTTTACATTCTGGGATTTGCAGTGTTTTTCAAGCAGATCAAGTTCTGCATCGGTATCTGAATCGAACCTGTTCACTGCAATTATCGGGTTAAACCCGAAATACTTCATATTTTCGATATGCTTGTCAAGGTTATCGAAGCCTTTCTTAAGAAGATCAATATCTTCATTATGCAGCATTGACAGTTTTGCTCCTCCGTGATATTTTAAAGCCTTGACTGTTGCCACAATAACAACAGCATTTGTTTTCAGGTTTCCAACCTGAGATTTAATGTCAAAGAATTTCTCTGCACCAAGTTCGCTGGCAAAACCAGCTTCAGTTACAACATAATCGCTCAGTGACAGACCCATTTTTGTTGCAATGATTGAATTTGTTCCCTGGGCGATATTTGCAAAAGGTCCGCCATGAATGATCGCGGGAGTTCCCTCAAGTGTCTGAACAAGGTTTGGCTTTATTGCATCCTTAAGAAGAGCTGCCATTGCCCCCTGTGCCTTAAGGTCACGGGCAAATACAGGCTTATCGGAATATGTAAAGCCAACAAAAATATTACCGAGCCTTTGCTTAAGGTCGGTCAGATCATATGAAAGGTAAAGCGTTGCCATAACTTCCGATGCTGCAGTGATATCAAATCCCGACTGACGAGGGACTCCTTCTGATGTTCCTCCCAGACCGATCACAATATCGCGCAGCGATCTTTCATTCATATCCATTACCCTTTTCCATTCGATCGTTCTCGGATCTATCCCAAGGTTCCCTTCTTTTAGCTGGATATTGTTATCGATNNTGAAGGTTAATGTCTTCCATCGGTATTACCTGTGAATATCCGCCTCCGGCGGCACCACCCTTAATACCAAAAACAGGACCAAGAGAAGGCTCACGCAATACAACAATTGCATTTTTCCCTATCCGGTTGAGAGCCTGTGCAAGTCCTATGGAAGTAGTCGTTTTTCCTTCTCCTGACGGTGTTGGTGTTATAGCCGTAACGAGAATAAGCTTTGCATTTTTTATCTTTTCTTCATCAATAAAATGCAAAGGTATTTTAGCCTTGTATTTACCGTACAACTCAAGTTCATCATGCGGTATCCCCAACTTGTCAGCTATTTTAACGATTGGCCTTATCTTAGTCTCCTGGGCGATTTCAATATCCTGCTTCATAAATATAAATAAGTCATTTTATCACAAATCTATTAAATCATTCAATAAATACACATCAGAATTATCCCACACTATTGCATCTTTATCAACTTGTGAGGAGGGATCCATCCTGATCCTCCATTCAACAGGGTAATAGTTATTCATCCGGTTTCCTATATTGTTGACCAGCCCCAGGGAAACTCCCATGAATGAAATTATATTCCAGCCTTTTTCAGAATCCCCTGGTTTAATATTATCCCTGTGCAGGTAGGCGAGTGCATCTGAAAGATTAAGATCGATTGAAGGGAATACACTTTTTTTTAAATATACCGACATGGCCAGCTCGTGAGATGGCAGATATTTATTTTGTTTTTCAGTGGAGATTCTGGTGCCTGGACTTATAATTTTCAATCTTTTTGAAAGCAGATCAAAATTTTCCTGACTTCCTGGAAAAGAGATTACTGAATCTCCAGCTTTTATAAGATTTCGCTCATTGAAATAAGTCCAGTCAAGGGCAACCGATCTCTCTTCTCTTTTTAATTTGTTGTCTGAACTCTTTTTACTTCGTTCTGAAATGACATCTTGTTTCCCTGTCTTTCTCAGAACAGAGATGAATAAACCCTCACCCTTTATCTTGCCGGGATAAAATCCATAACCGTAAATTCCCTCGTAATCAATTTCGGTAATATCGCTGTACCAGGAATTATCGAGCTTTATTGACTCAGCCTTATTTTGTGAAATAAGCCATTTAATATTTTCTTCATTTTCACCGGGGTTGAATGTGCAAGTGCTGTAAACAAGTACTCCATTCTCCCTGAGGGCCGGCCAGACATCCATCAGTATCCTTCGCTGCCTATCTGAACAGAGGGCGCCATTCTCCACTGACCATTCATTCACAGCTTTCTTGTCGCGAAACATTCCTTCTCCGGAACATGGGGCATCAACAAGGATCATATCAAAAAATCCATGCAATAAGCCAAATACAGATGGATCATTCTGGGTCACGATGGCATTCGAAAGTCCCCATTTGATAATATTTTCAGAAAGTATGTTAACACGGGATCTGATAACCTCATTTGCTACCAGCATTCCTTTTTCCCCAATCAGGGAAGAGAGATGAGTTGCTTTACCACCCGGAGCTCCGCAAAGATCAAGGACTTTGATACCATCATGATCCTGTATTGCCTGTTTAAATACCTCTTCGAGAAACATTCCGGAAGCTTCCTGAGGATAATAGCATCCGGCATGAAGAAGCGGATCGAGGGTAAATTTAGGACGTTTACCAAGGTAAAATCCATTGCTGCACCATTGCACCGGTATACTCCGCAGCGGGCTGCCGGTCCATTTTGAACGGTTGACCCTGACGGAAACAGGAGATTCAGTATGAAGAGCCTTTAAAAGACTATCTGAATCAANNATTATGATAAAAATCCATGCAATATAGATTATTTATTAATCTGCGCTTATCAGCGCGATCTGCGAGATAATAATTATGTCAACAAAATGAGTTGATTAAGCCGGGTTATTCAGATGTGATCTCTCCGTTGCCGATCAGAATGAATGGTGCCCAGAACACCGGTTGTGGAAATTGTTTGATTACATCCCGCTGTGCAAGGGTGAGTGCCTCCTGCACAGAGTGTTCCTTAAGATAACTATAGAAGTTTGCCATGAGCATAGCGGTCGGATAATCAGCTACAGACCACAAACTTACAATAACTGAAGCCGATCCTGCATAAAGAAAAGCTCTGCTTAATCCGGTCAGCTCATCGCCCTGGCTTATATTGCCGAGGCCGGTTTCGCATGCGCTCAGGGTAACCAGCTTTGCATTCAGGTTCATCTCAAGAACTTCAAAAACATTTAACCTTCCATCATCTTCTTCAGACGGAGGAAAAAGAAGATATGAATAAAGAGGCTGATTGTAATTGTAACTGCCATGAGTCGCAAAATGAAGAAAATTATAATTTCCTGCATTCTTCCTTACAAAAGTTTCAGTGCTTTGCATACCAAAAGCAGATATATTGTCAGGGAAAAGAGGAAGAATTTTCTTTAATTCAACTTCTGTGCCGGGAAGACCCACATTATTCCCTACAGAAATATCTGACAATGCTACACCCATAAATTTTGAGCCGGTTTTTATCAGCTTGTCATAAGATAGTACATATACGGATGAAGAGGGTGAATATACCAAATTGTACTTTTGAACGAGATATTCACCTTTGCTATTCATCAAAGCCTGATACGGAAGGAAATTAAGTGACTGGTTCGGTATTATAACAAGATTTGAATAAGATGTAATTTTATTTTCAACCGGGCCGATGAGCAGTCTGTAAAGCTCTGATAATCCAGATGAATATTCCGCTGTAAAATTATCCTGTATTGACCTTCTGGTTTTTTCTACAAGGCTTTTCAAATCCTGATTGCTGATCTGAACTGTTTTGGAGATGATCTCTGAATGAGTTATTAACCATATTATAAGCTCATTGCTGCTTATCCAGTACTCCAGAGCAGCTGATTTAGGATCAAGTCTTGACTGAATATCCTGCAGGCTAACCGGTTTTGCTGCTATCATTTCTGCATATGATGGATTATTGAGCTTGATCTTTTGAATAAGATCATCGTATTCAGACTGGACTTCATTAAGTGCGTTCCTCACTTGTTTTACATCGACAGATCTTGACTTTTCCTGATTTGTACTTTCTGTGCTGCTTTTCTGAAGAAGCTTGTAAAGTTTCTGCATTTCAATCCTTTTCTCCTGCTCCTGTGAAACAAGATCTTCAGCAGATGCGCCTCTGAAATTTATTTTCTTATTGGAAAGGATATCATAAAAGGCTCTTGCCCTGGCTTGTTCTGATATCTGGAATGCGTCGACTGGCAGGTTATTCTTCAGAAGAAGATTGATAAGTCTGTCATATACTTCTCTCTTGCTGTCAAAATATATGCTTTTAAATTCATCAATAGTCAGATTCCCTCTTATTTTTTCAATAACTGAGATTGAACTTTTGTATGACTCTATCGCTTTCATATCCTGGTTCTGGTCCTCATACATTCTGCCAAGGTGAAACCACGCCTGCCATACTGTCTCGGGATACTCCATTACCTGTCTGGCAGAATCAAGCAACTGTTTTGCATTATTGAAATCACTTTTATCAACCAGCAGACTGCCTTTCAGCATTTGGGCGTTCGCAACACCCTGCAGGTTATGGGATTGATGGAACATAGCAGATGACTGATCAAGCACGAGAATGGCGCTGTCCTGTTTCCCATCCTGGATAAAAATTTCCGCCAGACGAAGCAAGGATATCCCTGCTCCGGTGATTGAGCCTTCGGCCGTAAAAAATTTATTAGCACCGACGACATCTCCCAGCCTGAGATCAAGGGAAGCTTCAAGGCTTCCGGCTTTCATCGATATTGTATCTTTTGCCAGCCGGGCCTCTTTATAATATCTTTCAGCTCTTTTCATATCACCCAGATCGCGGTAAACATCACCCATCCCTATAGTAGCCCAGATTATCTGGCCCATAATCTTGAACTTCATGGCATCCTGCAAGGCCTTTTCCTGATATCTGAGAGCATCTTCATATTCTCCGAGGGATATTGACAGAGATGAAAGCATCTGGTTATGACGCGCAGTTCCCATATCAAGTTCATCAGCGATCTTTATTGACTGTTTTATAAAGTTCTGAGCAGTAATGATATCCCCGAGATCAGAAAAGACGCTTCCCAATGTAAGATAGGATTCCATTTCACCTTTTCTGTCGCCGGTCTGCTTAAAAATTGCCAGAGCTTTACCGATATAATCCTGTGAATTGCGGAGCCTGCCCATGACAGAATATAACTGGGCCAGAGTCAGATAGTTATCTGCAATCGTAAGCTTGTTGACATTCTTGAGGCTTTGTTCCATTCCCTCGCCGAGTACAAGTGACTTTTCGAGATACGATATAGCTGCCTGGTAAGAACCCAGGTAAATGAAGATTTTACCTTCATCCCTGCAATCTTCGATTCTCCCAAGCTGATTATTATCAGCTGAATCAAGTTTCATCGCATTTCTGACATGCTGCAAAGCCAGGTTATAATTCCCCGTCATATCGTCGCAATCAGCAATCTTTCTGTGAACATCGGCCTCCATAGAAGGGTTTCTGTAAATTCCCAGCTTGCTGCTGGCATTTATCATAAGCTCATAATGCTTTGCCGCTTCAGGATAATTATACTCGTTAAAGTAGGTGTCTCCCAGATTTTGCTCCCGGGTTACCAGAATTGATGGAGTGGCGCAAGAAATAAATAGTACAGGTATATATATTAAAAAATGAAGTAATAAAGACTTTGAGATTACCCTATTTTTTTCTTTACAGTCAATATGTTTCATAAAGAATAATTAAAAGGTATAAAACACCTGCATAACATATAATGGGTCAGCAGAATCGTTCTTTCCCATAATAGGCACCTGCACGGCTTCGGCAACTCTGAACCTCCTGATCTGAAAATACAATCCTGGCTGATAAGAAAATGCCCATGCCGGATCCTTTATCACATTTACTGTATATTTTATAATACCTTTTTGATTGTACTTGTAATTCAGTTCATTTGCAAGAGCTATCCATTCATTAAGATGGATATTAAAATTTGCACCCATCATCAGGTAGTTACCATCCTTAAATTTAGTTTCACTCAGGTCATCCTGAGAGATTAATTTGGAACCCTGAAAATTTATTGCATAACTGGCCCAAAAGCTATAAGAATATGGATATTTGATCCTTCTGGCGGTAAGCTCTGTTCCAGTCGAGAAGGCGCCATCACCCACAGGAAGATTGAAATCGGTAAAACTTTTTATATTTGTATAATTCTTCTGTCCGGTGGGAAAAGTCAGCCATTGCCAGACTGTCAGGGAGATTTTGTCTTCTTTCTCGGGTACCAGCTGGTATTTTAATGTAAGCTCACAATCTGAAAGACCTTTGCCTTTAAGGTTGCTTGATAATGAGATATTAGAATTCAATCCCGGCCAGCTAACCATGTATAATGCTCGAGTACTTTCGTTTTTAAGCGGAATCGAACAATCAACCTCAAATTTGTCAGTAATTCCATATCTCAGACTTATCTGGTATGAAAAGTCGGTATGCCACGAGCTTAGCGAGTAATATTCTTTTTTTGAGGCTGAATTGAAATATTTGTCAAGTGCAAAATAACTTAAAGCTATACCTGCTCTTAAATAGCCCTTCCTTAATGTAATAGGTTCTGTAACAATTGTTTGCTGCTTCAGGTCGGAAGGAACAATTAGCTTTTCAACCTGCCCGGTTGCTGCAAAATCCAAAGTAAGAAGCAGAAATATTAAGATAATTCCTTTCATAACAAATAATATTACTTAAAGAACGGGAACATATTTATGCTTGCAGTAATGAACAAATAAAAGGGGCCGTCCATATTCTTGCCTGCCAGAGGAAACCCGGTAACTTCATAAATAGTGAGTGCAGGTGAAACCTGAATCTCACAACCCGGCTCCAGAACGAACAGATTTGTTTCAGGGTTTTTATATTTACTTCCATAATATTCAGTCCATCCGCCAGATGATTTCATAAAATCCGAGCTTAATTTTATATTAAACCAGCCAGTAGCCTGAAAATGCAATGCAGCATTAATTTCAAAAGAGCGACTTAAAAGATACTGATATGAATTATTACTGTATGTGAAAGTTTTATTCGCTGTCAGGGATTGATCCCACCTTATATTTTGCCCTTCTTTGACCGGATCTTTGAAAGTAAAATCCGTTTCTAAAGAAATTTTTGAAAAAGTGAATTTTAAATCGGAGGATAAAAGATAAACAGGAACACCATACCCGTTCTTTTCGTTGAATTGATAATTGACCGTGAAAGTATTAGCAGCAGTTATATTCGTGACAGTATTTGTTGGTTGGGAAGTTTTATTATCGGCTGTAGGCAGGTACATCCCACCACGTATCCCAAAATCAACCCATTTGAAATCTATTGGCAGTCTCAGGGTGCCATATAACAATAAATCTCCCATACCTTTAATAGTAGAAAGAGTATTAACAGTAATATTATCGGAAAGGCTGTAGTATTCAGTGGTTACAGATCTTATCCCATGCTTGGAATAATAAGTTTCAGCTGTAAGTTCCAGAAAATCTGTAATTCCGTATTTAAGTTCCAGCAAGTAATAATGATACACAGATGCAGTACCTTCATCCTTCAATAAAATCAGATCGCCATTCGAATCATAAGTACGTGATCTTACTGCAAATTTATACCCTGCATTTACCTCTAACTGCCCTTTATAAAGAGATAAAGGCCGTTGGTTATATGGCATGGTTAAAAGAGTAAACTCATCTCTGGGCTCGGAAGATTTCTGGCTGATTACCGGAAGACTCGATAAAATAAGCATCATGATCAGAAATGGAATTTTGTTTTTCATATACCTGAGGTTTTATTCGAGAGGCAGTGTATACTTAATAATTCCCGAGTTAAAGGTACCGAACCACATATTTCCATCTTTATCCTCACAGATACTGGCAAAATTATTTTCAGGGATTTCTCCAGGATAATTATATGTTTTATAGGAGTGCGAAACGACCCCATCGTATCTTATCAGTCCGTTTCTGGAAGTAGCAAACCAGATATCACCTTTTTTATCTTCCTTGATATCCCAGACAATGGTGCTATCAGCCCCATCCATAAGCGAAATCTGATGTAATTGTGACCCTTCCAGGCAGGAAACCGTTTTCCCATAGTAAAATCCCATCCATAATCTCGCCTTGCTATCCACTAAAAGAGAAGTGATTTCATTGGATGGCAAACCGTCAGAAATGGTTAAATAGGGCACAGATGATGTTGAAAGCTGAGTCCCGCTATATTTATACAATCCATTATCAGTACCCAGCAAGATATTGCCATTCCCATCTTCTGCTATTGCATTAACATTAATTCCAGACATATAATGCTCAAATCCGGATCCTCCGAAATAATAATACCCCTGTCCTTCTGTTCCAATCCATATTGCCCCAGTTGATGCAATTTTAATGGTATTAATATTCATATAAGATACTGATGCATCTCTATAGTAATACCAGGCTCCGGCAGATGTCATGTAAGAAAGACCGTTCCCAGTTCCGATCAAAACATCTCCGCTGGAAGTTGTCTCAATAGCAGTAGTATAATTGCTAAGAATGTTGCTGTTGGATAAATTATATGACTTCCAGACTCCATTTTGGTACTCTGCTACTCCATTACCATAACATGTAACCCATAGATTATTAGTTCCATCCTTTGTAATGCCATATACAGAATTGCCTGGTAATGATGAATTCTCTGCGTTATAAGAATACCATTTTCCCGCAGATTCCGGATCAAGAAGGTTATATTCAGTCTTTTTGCATCCGGAAATGCAAAAAAGGAATAACAACCCTGGAATTAATGAGATGTACTTTGCCATTTTTATGTTTTTCATGCCTGTTATTGTTAATTATTTTACAAATTCAGAGACAGAAAAAATGACTGATTTTTATTTATTAGTAATATCTGGAATATCTAAATAAAAGTACTCAGTATTTGGCATTCAACAAAATTATATTAAATGCCTGAAATTAAATTATAATATCAGCACCATTCACGGTTCATAATCATCACCGTAATTTAAGCCAAAAAAAAATTATTTAACAGTGTCATCATCTGTCATCTGATCCCGCGGCGTTGAATTAGTTTTTCTCCAGATATAGAAAACCGGTATTCCGAGAAGTACGATAACAAGCCCGGGGAAAGTATAATCCGGCTTATAGATCAGGAGAATAATCATGATTGCAGTAGTTGTCAGAATATATATAGCCGGAATTACGGGATATCCGAATGCTTTATAAGGACGCGGAACATCCGGCTGTTTTTTACGAAGAATGAAGATCGCCAGTATTGTAAGAGTAAAGAAAATAAGTACAGCGAAGATCACATAATCAAGGAGGTTGCCATACGTGCCGGACAAGCAAAGCAATACTGACCATATACCCTGAATGACAATTGCAAAGCCAGGAACTCCGAACTTATTGATACTAGCTACTTTCTTAAAGAAGAGACCATCTTTTGCCATGGCATAATAGAC
>PMIG01000299.1 GCA_003157055.1 Bacteroidales bacterium
AAAAGAAAAAAGAAATTATCTGATTTTAGGCATATCAGGTGTTTTGATCATGTTCCTTTCTTTAATAAGAGTTCCGTTATTTCATTTATTTATACAGGCAATAGAGACGGAAAAATATTTTCTGGCAACTTTTTTTAGTTTCACTCTTGCCAATCCTTATCCACTGCTGCCATATCTGGCTTATGGTTTTTTTGGTGCAATGATGGGCATGATGATCTTTCAAAAGAGAAATAAATTATTAAAGATCATTTTCATTCCATCAGGGATGTTTTTTCTCATCTACGGATTATCCGGTATGATGAATTTTGACAAAACGATTTCGACGCCAGATTACTTCTGGTATTTCAAAACCAATTTTGAGCTCGGAACTTTTATGTTATTGTTGATTTTTACAGTATTATTTCTGGAGCCAAAATCTGATTTACTGAATAAACTATCAGTTTTAAAATGGTTTAGCAGAATAAGTCTGACAATTTATATGTTCGAAACGACTGCTTCTGAGATATTCAGAATTGCGCTGCATCAGGTTTGGCCGTCATGGGATCAGACTATTAATGGATGTCTGGTATTCGGAAGCCTGAATGTCATTCTATGGATCGTAATATTGTTTTTCTGGGAGAAAATAAATTTCAAATACAGTTTGGAATATTTCTGGGTTAAATTCTTCAAAAAAATCGGCAAGGATTCAACAAAAATGGGATTTTAAATAAGCCATTTTTCGATAGCTTCCGGGCTTAACCCTGAAAGTCCGAGCTTGTTTTTCTTGTTGTAGCCATTAAGGTCATTTGCTAGTTTTCCTGCTTTCTCCGTCTCTTTCAATTTTGATACCGTAGTAAAACCAAGTTTCTTCAGCGGTTCAATCCATTCATCGGGAATCCCGAGAGCCAAATATTCTTCTTTCTGACTTTCGGCTTTCGACTTTTGGATTTCCGGTTTCATCTGAGGAAAAAGCAATACATCCTGTATTGATGGTTGATTGGTAATAAGCATAGTCAGCCTGTCGATTCCCATTCCCATCCCTGATGTGGGCGGCATGCCATATTCAAGCGCCCTGACAAAATCAGAATCGATGAACATAGCTTCGTCATCACCTTTTTCAGAAAGCCTCAGCTGATCCTGGAAACGTTCCATCTGGTCAACAGGATCGTTCAGCTCTGAATAGGCATTGGCAATCTCCTTGCAGTTAATGAAGAGCTCAAACCTTTCTGTCAGACCAGGCTTGCTCCTGTGCATTTTTGTAAGAGGTGAAGTTTCAGCGGGGTAATCAATAACGAATGTCGGCTGAATAAGTGTATGTTCACATTTTTCACTGAAGATGGCATCGACAAGCTTGCCCTTTCCCATAGTCGGATCATGAGCAATTCCCAGATTATTACATACATTTCTGAGTTCTTCTTCATTCATCGGTGAGATATCAAGGCCGGTATTCTCTTTTATTGAATCGAGCATGCTTATCCTTTTAAAAGGCGGATTTAAATTTATGATCTTATNNGCAATATAAATTTCCATTACCGTGAATTCGGGATTATGAGTCCTGTCCATTCCCTCGTTGCGGAAATCCTTTGCAAACTCATAAACACCCTCAAACCCGCCTACAATCAAGCGTTTCAGGTAGAGTTCGTTTGCTATTCTCAGGTAAAGAGGAATATCAAGAGTATTATGATGTGTTATAAACGGCCTTGCTGAAGCGCCTCCGGGTATTGGCTGAAGGATGGGTGTCTCAACTTCGAGGTAGCCCCTTGAATTAAAGAGCTCACGCATCGACTGAATGATCCTGGTCCTTTTACGGAAAACGTCACGCACATTTGGATTGACAATAAGGTCGACATACCGCTGACGGTAACGCATTTCCGGGTCAGTGACTGCATCGAACAGGATTCCATCCTTTTCCTTCACAATTGGAAGAGGCCGGATTGATTTGCTGAGCACAGTAAATTCCTTTACATGAACTGTTGTTTCACCCATCTGGGTCTTGAATACAAATCCTTTAATTCCGATAATATCGCCAATGTCAAGAAGATGCTTAAAGACAATGTTATACATTGATTTATCTTCACCGGGACATATATCATCGCGGCGAAAATAAATCTGGATCCTGCCTGAAGAATCCATAAGTTCAGCAAAAGAAGCATTGCCCATGATGCGCCGTGACATTATCCTTCCGGCAAGGCATACATCCTGGAAATTATTTTTTTCAGGTGTGTAATTATCAAGAATATCCTGAGCAAAAACGGTTGTTTTATACTCAGCAGCTGGATATGGATTAATACCCAGTTTTCTTAATTCATCGAGAGAATTTCTTCTTATTTGCTCCTGTTCGCTCAATATCATATTACTCATACTCTTTTTGAAATTTGTGCAAATATAGAAAAATTATGCCTTTAAAATTCAACGGTTCAACGGCGCAAAGGTTCAACGGCACAATGGCAAAAAGAGTTCAGGGTTCGATTATTTCTGTCTTATAGTCTATTTTCGATCTTGCTTCTTCCGGAGATGAGGCATTTCCGCAAGCAGACTGCACAAACAGCGAAGCTCCCAGCACTGTTGTTTCCTTTTGATCAATTACTTTAACAGGAACTCCGGTATAACTTGCTCTCAGCTTATTCCATAACCTGTTCTTTGATCCCCCTCCGACACAAAGGATGCTTTCAGTTTTGAAGCCTCCTGCCTTTTCGAGGGCATCTTTACCTTCAACGAGCCTTTCCGACAAAGCTTCGAGTATTGCGCGATAAATCTCATCACGTGTCGTTTCCATTGTCAGCCCAAGGATCTGGCCCCCGGGCTTGCCTTTCAGCTCTTCATAAAATTTTGGCACTATCCTGACACCATTGGAACCTGGTGGAACTTTTTCTGCACCCGAGATCATCGCCTCATAGACTCGTTCCTTAATATCGCTGTATAGATTCTTCCTGGCCCATTCAAGTATTCCGGAAGCGATCCACTGATTCCCGATGTCGTAGAGGCCTTTTTGTGAATCAAGCTCGGTGGTTATAGACAAATCAAGCTGCTCTTTGCCCGACTTATAGGATTCTGATCGTACCATGAGTATCTCCCAGGTGCCTGAGCTGAGGATTGGCTGATTTTTGCCGGCTCCCGACCCGAATATTGCAAATTGAGTATCGTGGCCGGTTGCGACAACCGGTGTCCCGGCAGGGATCCCTGTCTCAGCAGATGCGGTTTTAGTTACTTTCCCGGTGATTGTTCCCGGCTCGGCAATCTCGCCGAACCTGTTTGAAGGAAAGCCAATCTTTCCNNCCTGCCATTGTCGCATCGTTGATCATTTCACCCGAGAGGAAGTATGAGAATATCGACGGCATAAAGAGGAACCTGTAGCTTTTATCAATAAGATCAGGCTTTTGTTCGGCAAACCATATAAGTTTGTTAATTGTGTTGAAGTTGAAAGGAAGCACTCCGCTCTCACCATAAAGATCCCCGACAGGAATATATTTTCCGATATTCTCCATTATCGGTCTTGTCCGTTCACATTGCCATGATATTACCGGGTAGAGCNNCTGCCCGGTATAGTGGATGTTACTTTCCCTGATGCCTGGCACATCTGCTGCCAGATCAGGTTTACATCCCATATCCTGTATGATGGGTAGAAAGGATCGGTGGAACTGTAGTTCTGGTACGATTCTGAAGCCACAATAGTACCGCTGCTGTCAATTGCGATAACTCTGACATTTGTGGCGCCGCAATCAAATACAATTACAATATTTCTTTCGGACATTTCAGCCCTTACCCCATATTTTTAAGGAATGCCATTGAAGCTCCTGCCCCAACCAATATAACAATATACAAGACCAGAACAATTACTATCAGGATGCCGGTGTAGACATAAAATGATTTAAGGTTCCTGAATGCTTTCCTCAACTCTTCCTTGTCGAGGGAATGAACAGCTTTAGCGGTATGCTTTGAGAAGCGAAACAGGTACAATGTCGGGAAGAAGTAAATGGCTGCAAAGATCAGAATGAATACGAATATCAGCCATTCCGGAAATTTAGCCGGCATATCACCAGTTTTAAATGCTGAAAGAAAAAACCCGGCAACCAGGCCGATGATTAACATAAGGCCTATGCCAATAAATCCAAGTATGGCAAGAAACATAGTCCATTTACGGGTAGTGTTAAGATAGTTGAGAGAATCCTGTTCGATCTCAATTTTCCGGATTTCGGGAGCATTTTCCATAAGATTACNNTTTGTCTTCCCGTAAACCGGGCCATAAGTGCCACAGGCACGATAGTCGGACCCTTCCTTGTCCATTCCGAAAGCATTCCATGCGCTCGGACGGAATATCTTTTCATCAGGTACGTTATGCATACAAACCGGTATGCGGAGCAGAGATGCCAGGGTAATTAGGTCAGCTCCGATATGCCCGAAACTTGAAGCAGAATGGTTTGCGCCCCAGTTGGCCATTACTGAATAA
>PMIG01000167.1 GCA_003157055.1 Bacteroidales bacterium
GTATCATACAACGCTCCTGACGGAATTGAAAGCGTAATATCCTGAGCCCTGAATAAGTTATTTCTGTTATAAGGCATAATGATGCCTTCCCTCACCGGTTCTTCGTTACTGACATTTGAAGGAACCGAGCTTTTAACATTAAAGGAAAGAACNNCTGTTTACCACATTTTTATAAACGCTCAGTTTGTCATTCGGGAGGACAAATGTCCTCTCGATATAGCTGTTTTCCCTGATATATGTCTCATAATCGATATGACTGTTAATATATCTTGACTCGGTAAAGGAAAACTCATCCATGATATAGCTGAACTTAAGTGAGCTATCGATCCTAAGTTCAATTGAATATATGCCACATTTGTTCGAGTTGTCATTCAATTGATCATAGGCTTTTATTCCGAATCCTGCCGGTCCGCTGATGGTTATCTCATCCCCCGACGGAATATAGTAATTTCCGTTGCTGCCGGCGACAGATATCTTTTTTATATTATGAAGACTATTTATTTTTGAAGAGCTTATTGCAGGATAGATGAAAAGTTTTTCGATAACCGGTTTAATATTATCGGCAGGTCCGAAATTGAAAAGAAGCGGATTCACCGGAATTTCTGAGTCAGCCTTCCTCACTTCAAAATGAAGATGTGGTCCGCCTGAACCCCCTGAATTCCCTGAAAATGCTATTAAATCACCCTGCTTTACGCGAAACATCTCCTTTGGAGGAAAAAGCGTAACTGAGAAGCTCTTTCTCTCATACTGCTGAGATTTTACATAAGCGTCAATTTCAGGGCTGAACTTCTGAAGATGCCCATATACGGTTGAATAGCCGGACGGGTGCCTTAGGTATAGAGCATTGCCAAAGCCTGTGGGAGATACACCAATTCTATAAACATAACCGTCAGCGGCTGCAACTACCTCTTTGCCTGTAACACCCTGGGTTTTTATGTCGATGCCCGAATGAAAATGGTCAACCCTGAGTTCTCCGAAATTTGCAGATAGGGATAAGGGTATTCTGAGGGGCGAAATAAAAAGTGTCCTGTCGACTGGAAAATCAGACAAAGTATTGAGAAACAATATGCTGATGAGAATTAAACGACTAAAAAACATGAGTCTGAGAATATCTTAATTACAGAAGTGCAAAACTATACTTCCCTGGCTATTTGACAAACTATTTAAGCCATTTTTTTGAAAATACCATTAACAATGTTATTTTTGTACTAAAGATTTTAATATGTCCGGTCAGGGTTATGAAGAATTAAAAATTCTGAACAGAAAACTTGATGAATTGTTAGACAGGTATAATAATCTGAAGGCCGCATATACGCAGCTAAAAGACGGGAATGAGGCAATTAAAAGTCAGCTTCAGGATCGTGAAAACAGGATAAGAGAATTAGAAATTAAAAACGAGAGAATAATATTAGCAGGAGCACTGTTGGGCGAAGGAGAGAATGCCACGGAGGCAAAAAAGAAGGTTACAGAACTGGTGCGGGAAATTGACAGATGTGTTGCTCTTTTAAACAGATAAGATATAGAAATGGATGATAAGTTATCGATCAGGGTTAATGTGGCGGACAGGTATTATCCATTGAAAGTGGAACGGGAAAATGAAGAAAAGATCAGGAAAGCTGCCAGGATGATTAATGAGAAAGTGCTGCAATACAAGCAGCGTTACACTGATAAGGATGTACAGGACTTTCTCGCAATGGCGGCCCTGCAGTATGTGATAAAGCTCACAGAAGAAGAGGAAAAGCTTGATAATGATTACCTTCCCGGTGCCATTAACGAACTGATTCAGAAGATCGATTCAGTTCTTGAAACAAAAGAGTAACAGCGTTCTTTAACATAGCAAAAGAAATTGCCCGCACTGTTTCTTCATTCATTTTTGAAACTCAACAGTTAAAACTTTGGAGTAACCCTTAGTCCGGGTAGAACAGGCCTCATCCCGATTCGTCGGGCTTCCGCTTAACGGCGGAACATTGGAAGTTCAAACCGGATTAGTAGCTCCAGCCATTTATGATATGGGGTTTTATAAAAGCTGAAGGAACTTTGCGGGTTTTTTATTAATATATACTAAATGAATAAATGATGACACTATTAATACCGACAATGAACGGGCTGACGATAATATTTTGTGCAGCCGCGCTTGTTCTTGGTTTTTGCCTTTCATACATAATATGGCAAAATGCGCTCAAAACCAGGAGCAGGAAGATAATTGGCGATGCGGAAACTGAAGCCGAGGTTATTCGAAAAGAGAAAATACTTCAGGCTAAAGAGAGATTCCTTCAGCTGAAAACTGAGCATGAGAAAGTGATTAATGAAAAAAACAGCAGGATCAATCAGGCTGAAAGCAGAATAAAACAGAAGGAACTTACACTCTCTCAAAAGCTTGAGGAGACCCAGAGAAAAAAGAATGAAGCCGACGCTATTCACGAGAACCTTAATTCTCAGCTAGAGATTATTGAAAAGAAAAATGAAGAGCTGACCAGGCTTCACAAGCAGCAGGTAGAACAACTTGAATCAATTTCCGGCTTTTCTGCTGAAGAAGCAAAAAATCACCTTATCGACTCATTGAAGGAAGAGGCTAAGACGGGTGCAATGTCATATATCAATGAAATACTCGACGAAGCTAAAATGACTGCCAATAAGGAGGCAAAAAGAATTGTGATTCAGACAATTCAGCGAGTTGCTGCTGAAAATGCTATTGAGAATGCTGTTACCGTATTCCATATTGAATCGGATGAAATGAAAGGAAGGATCATTGGCAGGGAAGGTCGTAATATCCGTGCTCTTGAAGCTGCTACCGGTGTTGAAATTATTGTTGACGATACTCCTGAGGCAATTGTCCTTTCAGCTTTTGACCCTATAAGGAGAGAAGTCGCCAGGCTGGCTCTTCATCAGTTGGTAACAGATGGAAGGATTCATCCTGCCAGGATTGAGGAGATCGTTGAAAAAACCAGGAAGCAAGTCGAAGAAGAGATTCTCGAAGTAGGTAAAAGAACAACCATTGACCTGGGAATACACGGCCTTCATCCTGAGCTCATCAGGCTTATTGGGAAAATGAAGTACCGTTCATCTTATGGTCAGAATCTCCTTATGCATTCACGCGAAGTAGCAAATCTATGTTCAATAATGGCTGCTGAACTAGGACTCAATCCTAAACTTGCAAAACGGGCAGGGTTACTTCACGATATCGGAAAAGTTCCTGACGATGAGCCAGAACTTCCACATGCAATATTAGGTATGAAAATGGCAGAAAAATTC
>PMIG01000027.1 GCA_003157055.1 Bacteroidales bacterium
TCAATCTCTCTAGTATGTGATAGAGGAAAAAAAGAATCGTTCCCAATCCTGAAACAAGTACAAGAGAAGTTTGGGAACGTCTATTAACAAATAAGTCAAGAATATATTTTTCCCCTGACAAAAAAACTCTTTTTTTGACGATTGACTTATGGGGTTCACTTTCATTATCAATTTTGAAAAAAATTCATTACACCAAAAATAGGTTTTTTCTTTGTGATCTTTCTTTACTTTTTATGGTTTAATTTTTTTTATTATACGTCTATTTGAGCCTTTATGGCTATTGTAAATTTGTAATTTAAACGGGAAATGGTTATCCGAGATATTATTGGCTCTCTTTTCGGAGCATCGTTCCCATTGAACCTTTTTTCCCTTTATTTAAGATCACTTCTTTTTGTTTAACCTTTTTTAGTTTTTACTTTCTCTCCATTGATATGCCCGATATTCTATGTTGTTTTTCATTACCGCATAACTAACCTTTGCTATATATCTTGCTATTTGATTTCTTGCATTTTCAAAACTTTCTCCATGATTCAATAAATATTCATAGTATTCTCTTATATCATTATTCCCATTGATTGCTGCCAGTGCTGCTGATTTATAACATTTCTTTAACAGCTTTGAGTATCTGACTTTTTTACTCCCGTAATTCTTTCCTCCGCTTTCTTTATAGTATCTTACCAACCCACTGTATGCCCAGTATTTATATTTGTTCTCAAATCTGTTTGCATCTATTACAACTGAATACATCATTATTGCTATCTTTCGACCTATTCCAGATATTCTCTTTAACTTTTTTATTATCTCATTCTCACTTTCGATCTTCTTAAATATTATTTCAAAATCTTCTTTTATTCCTTCAAAGTATTCTATTGACTCAATTTGTTTTTGTGTGACAAATTTCTTTATACCGCTTTTAGATAGTATTTTCTCTTTCTTGTGATCTTTTCCTTCCGCCCTGAACATTGCTGACCTCTGATTCTTTAATCTCACCAATGCTTTTACGACATCTTCGTATGCACTTACTAATTTCCTCAATTCATAATTCTTATCCAGTGTGTGGTATACTTCTTTTAGCATTCCATTTCTTAATAGCAAACACAAATTCCTGGCATCTATTTTATCTGTCTGTGGTCCATCTTTCATCAAATTATTTCTGTAGGGATCGCATATTAGTATCCTATCTACGCTTTCTTTTAGTTCTACATATAACCAATGACTTGTTGTCGTCTCTTCTATTGTAAGTATCTTTTTCCCGGCACATTTTTTAAGCATTTGTTTTACTATTGCCGGATCCGGTTTAAAAGTTTTAAGTTCTACTTTTGATCCGGAATTTTTCATCGTAGCCATCGCCACGATTTCTTTTGACCAGTCTAACGCAATATAGTGCGTATAAAATTCTTTTTTTGTATTTTGCATTTTGGGTTCCTTTCTTTTCTGAAGTTCATTATACCACCAAATATAATTGGTGCTAACTCTTAAAGAAAGTGAACCCTTTTGTTAATTTACCGAGGGAGAATTAAAAGTAATACTTACAAGCAAATCCTATAGCATTACACATCAAATATTTATTCTTATTAAATGAGTTAAGAAGGAAAGAACAAATCCTCACCCCCTGCCCCTCTCCTGAAAGGAGAGGGGTGGTTAGAGAAATGTGTTTATAAGGAACAGAACAAAACCTCACCCCTGACTCTCTCCTCAAGGTGAGGGGTGGTTAGAGAACTGATTTAGAATGTTAAATTTTTATCTACCCTGAACAGTCACTTGAAGCATCCAGTTAGGATAAACGCGTGGAGGTTTGCTTATTTCATCGAGTCGAGCAACCTCTTCAGGTGTCATTTCCCAATCGGTAGTTTTCAAGCTATCCGAAAGTTGTTCTTTTGTCTTAGCACCAATAATTGCTGATGTAACTCCGGGTTTTCTTAATAAATAATTTAATGCCGACTGAGTGATTGTTGCGTTATGATTATTTGTAATTTTTTCGAGTTCGTCTACAATATCAAATCCTCTTTCTTCATCAAATTGTAAAAATTGTCCGGTTGTGTCAGTTCGCCTTGAGTTTTCGGGACGCGGTTTACCTCTTCTGTATTTACCTGTCAGGAAACCCCCGCCCAGAGGACTCCATGGCAATATGCCCAGCTTCTGGTCGAGACAAAGAGGGACGAGTTCATTTTCCAAATCACGTGCAATTAAAGAATAGAATGCCTGAAGCGTAACGAATTTTTCGAGATTAAGTTTTTCTGAAATTGATAATGCCTTCATCAGATGCCACCCTGCATAATTAGATACACCGAGGTATCTCACTTTGCCATCTCTTACAAGGTCATCGAGAGTTCGCAGAGTTTCTTCGAGGGGAGTATAAGGGTCAAAACTATGAACCTGATATAGGTCTATATAATCCGTTCCTAACCTTTTTAAACTCGCATTACAATTTTCAATGATGTGCCAGCGGGACAACCCTACATCATTCGGACCCTGCCCGGTTCTTCCTCTTACTTTTGTTGCAAGTACTATATCTTTGCGCCTGCTGCCAAGAGCTTTCCCGAGCATTTCTTCAGATAATCCTTCGGAATACACATCTGCAGTATCGAAAAAATTAATCCCACCATCTAAAGCTAAACTCACGAGTTCAGATGCATCTTTTTGCACGAGTTCGCCGACATATTTCCAGTAACCTTTTCCACCGAAAGTCATTGCACCGAAACATAATTCGGAAACTTTAATACCTGTGTTTCCCATATATCGCATTTTCATTTTTTATCTCCTATTAATTTTTGAATTAAAATATGTAAAAAGGTTTTTATTAGTTCAGATATAAATTTGTAAAAAATCGGAAAAATTATATAACAAATTTTTTAAATAATTAATCACAGTTCTTTTAAAACGGTAAAAATGTAGTCGGTTACCGGCGGGTCAATTCCCTGTCTGCGAATAATAAGATTTATCTGAGCCCTATGGTGAATAGAATGATAATTTAATTGCAAAGCAATATCGAGTATTTTAACCCCGATTTTTTTACCATCGGCAGGTCTTTCGAAAATTATTTCTTTTTCCAATTCTTCCTCACTTAATTTTCTGATGAAAACAATCCATTTGTTTATACACTTTACCCATTCTTTTTCAAGCTCATCGATTGAATATAAGGGGTCAAACCAGGAATAATTTTTATCATCTGTTTCTTTAGTTATCCTGTTATACCATTTATTATGAGAAGATATAAAATGACTGAATAGTTTTATTGATTCACTCTTATCATTTAATAACTTTACCGAATCAAGCAATTTTATGTTCGCCGTTTCGTTGTAATTAAAGAAATCTAACAGATATTTTTTCATATTATTTATTTAATTTTAATTTTTATATTTTTTCCAATTTTGTAACTCAACTATATTTCCTTCGGGGTCTCTTGCATAAACACAGGTTAAGATTCCAACATTTTCAACTTCGCTTTCAATTAATTCGCCCAATTTGCTTCCGCCATTTTCCAATAACTTTTTATAATAAAATTTAACATCATCAACAAGAAACGCAATGTGAGAAAATCCCGGTTTATTAAAAATTGGTTTTACATTGCTTTCAATAAATGGTTCGTATCTGAAAATTTCTAAAGTCGGACCATCTTCATAACCCGGTAATTTCAGGTGAATTCCCCTGATGTTTACATTTTTGATATCTGTAAGTTTATCATACGATTCCCCGGTCAGGTTCCTTTCCGGATAAACCGGCTCGCATCC
>PMIG01000055.1:0-5220 GCA_003157055.1 Bacteroidales bacterium
CAGGTCTTGCAGGTCTTGCAGGTCGTGCAATCATGCAATCGTGCAATCTACCCCTCTGCTCCTGGAAATGTCGGGATGTTGAGAATATTGGCTTTCAAACTTTGAAACAATCTGTTGAAAATAAATCCATTATCTCTTTGCAGATTCAAATATTTTCCTAAATTTGGTAAGTGATAGCTTTCCGTTTTCGGTTTTTTCTGCAATAAGAAGGATTTTGTGTAGCTCTGGGAAAGCCAGCCATTTGGTATGGGGAAATGGAAGGTACCTGATTTTTGATTTTATCATATTCAATTAATTTATACCAGGTTGCTATGAAAAAATCCATTTTAAATGTCGGTCTGACAAAGCATCTAAAGAATCTAATGTCAGCAAATGAAAATCAGTTCAGAAAGTTCCTGATCCTGATCTTCTTACTGGTTTCTGCCACTTGCAGTTCTCAGATCATCAGTACAGATGTATTAAATACCCTCCTATATCCATCCGGAACGAGTCTCCACAAGGGTATAGTCTTCCCTGTTCAGTATTATAACGATGTTGTTAATTACACGATCCCTTTGACTGGAGGAGTTTATACTACGGCCACGGTAGATTTTGATACTACCTATGTGACGTTTCCCTGTGATATTGTAAAGCATAGTTCCACTTTCAAATTCACTAGTAAGGATCTGGGTATTATTACTGTTACACCAGGTTCATTCTGTGCCGGATCAACTACAGATACGATTTACTTTGAAATCAAGGCTAGTTACAATGGTGGAGCAGAAATTGATACCAGGGTATTTAAAATCCCACTTAATCGCCTGCCTGTCAAGACAGTTCTTGTAATGGATATTTCAGGAAGCATGGGGGAGCTTACCACGGGCACGGGCGGAGAAACACGCTGGAGCGTCCTGAAGAATTCATTGGGCATTTTCACTACGCTTTATGAGTTTTTCAGACAAAACAACAGCGATTCTCTGGGACTAACATATTTTACTACCAACACCATTCAGCCTGATCCGCCAATAAAGGATGGCTTTACCGTAGTTACTGCATACACTGACAGTCCTACGACATTAGACCTGATTAATACTGATATGACCGGCAGAGGTCCTTTAAACACCACTGCAATGGGAAAAGGACTCTTTAATGCTAAAATAAAGCTAAAAAAGGATTCTGCACACAAATTCAGAAAGATAGCGGTTCTCTTTACCGACGGTTTGCAAAATGTTGCCCCATTTGTCAGTGTCATTGACGGCAATACACTTACAGATGGGACAGTACTTAACGATCCCGGATCCAAAATTGACAGCATAAGGTATTATACAATTGCTAGCTGGCTCCCTGGTGATACTCCACCTGTGTTATCAATGATTGCAAAGGCAAGTCATGCCGAATNNGGCTCAGCTTGAATCAATCCTTCATGGAGAAAGTCCTCAGATTGTTGGAACAGCCGTTGGGAAAGTAAACCACAGCCAGGTCATTCATACCATCAACCTGAATAATAATATTTCAAGGGCAGCCTTTGTTTTCACTTACAGCAAAGGTGATACTATTGAGGTCGCAGTGGAAAAGGATGGCATCCAGTTCCCCGTAATACAGTTGCCAGGTAATAATTATAAGATCATTGGACTTGAATTCCCGCTGGCAGGTAATAATACAGGCACATCAGGCCAATATAAAGTAAAGGTGTCAGGTATTACTAACAAAACATACAAGCTGACATGCATTGCTGATGACCACTATTTCGATTATAATGTTAAGCTTAACAAAGCATTATATACTGTTGGTGATACAATTAATTTTACCACCAGCATCACACTCGGAGGAGTTCCGCTGGCCAGTCCAACTGATACTGTTAAAGTAGCATTGTTCAAGCCAGGCGATGATGTCGGCAACCTGCTGGCCACAACTAGTGCAACTCTCCCAGGTGGTGTTGTTGACCAGGGGACACCAGCCCAGCAGAAATTTGAAACCCTTTTCAGCAGCGATTCTACCTTCAGGAATGCCCTTCTTCCCATTGAGCAAAGAATTGTTCTTGACAACCAGGGTAACGGAGTTTTTAAAGGCAAGTTTACAAATACCCAGGTAACGGGAGTTTATAAAATGCTCTTCTACGTTAATTCAAAATCGGATGCATCGGGTACAATTGAAAGAGAAAAAATGTTCACTTCTGTCTTTCAGTTCGGAGAAGTAAAACCTGAAGCTCCGACGGTAGTCAGTAACACTACTGCACCATCGGTTCCCGATACAATTGCAAAACCTGCTCCAGGCAAAAAGGATAGATTTAATCCGCTTGTTCTGCAAATCAGGCCAAAGAATAGATTTGGGTATTACATGGGGCCCGGTTATACATCGAGACTGGGAGTCAGGATCAACCCCGGAAAAACTGTAAAAACAAATCTGCAAAAGAGCTCCATGTTCAGTGTCAGCGCTCCTCCTGCCGGAGAATTAGCGGTTAAATATATCTATGATAATCTTGACGGCAGATATTTCATCTATATCTATGGAGTTCAGAAAGGAATGAACCCAAAGGTTGAAATCAAAATAGGAGACGAATTGCTATACTCCGGCAAGTGCTTCAGTATACCAGTATGGTTTTATCTCCTGATTATCATTTTATTAATTCTAATGATACTGATCAGATATTTTAAACCGAAGAATGCTAAAGTATATCAGGCTTTACTCTGGATATTCACTATTTTATGCTTGTTGATACTTATTCTGCATTACCTTGGTTTTCTAGGGTTCTTATATTGAACACTGCCATGATACTATTAAAAGCAGGTGAATCATTCACCTGCTTTTTTTTCTGTTATCTGTGCAAGTTTCAGATTGATGTCACGAATTTGTTTTTCAAGTTCATCATTCCTCAATTTTTCCGTATCAATCATTTTCTGTTGCTCTTTGACTGCTTTAAGCAGAACTACACTTAGTTTGGAATAATCGAGGGCTAAATAGCCATTGGCATCAGTAGTTACAAGTTCAGGAAAATATTTCTGGATCTCCTGAGCTGAGAATCCTATCTGAGTACCTTCGGGTTGTGTCGTCTGATCTTTAAATTCATAAATTATCGGGGTAATTTGAAGTACCTGGGGAAGGACATTCCCAAGTTCTGAAATAACATTTTTCAACCTGATATCGGATGATTGAGTCAGCGTACCGGCAATTGTCATATTCCCGTTCTTATAAAGGATAAGTGCATTTTGGCTCGGATGTAATGGCAATGTACCATTACCGGCAATGAAAAGTGGATCTGTTCCGGCGTATGTATTTATGTTTGCAACGTTACCGGGGTCATTACAATATGATCCGATTGTTACGCAGTTCATAGTTTTTGCAGTATTCCCTATTCCTGTAACAAGGCTGTAATTACCTGCTGAAGAATTTGATTTACCCACGCAAAAAGATGTCTGCCCTGAGGATGTACTGCCATCACCGCCGGCAAAGGAATACCAGCCGCTGGCGGTGGTTAATTGACCTGCTGCAATCGCATATTGACCACTGGCGCTGGTTGTCCCTCCAAAAGATGCAGCTCCCTGACCAGTGCATGATGTAGTATTGTTTGCAGCAAATGAAAACGCTGCCTGGGCTTTTGTGTTATATCCCAAAGCCACAGAATAAGATGCGGATGATCTTGTCTGATATCCCATTGAAACTGATTGATCACCCGATGCAACACATTTAAACCCGCTGGCAAATGCAGCAACGGCTGAAGAACTCGATCTGTATCCAAATGCAATAGAATAAGAATTAGTTGCTCTTGAATAACTACCTATTGCAGTGGCATACCATCCGTCAGCTCTGGTCTTATATCCGATTGAGGTGGAGAAATTCCCGGAGGCTGTGTCATTAGCTCCTATTGCAAAAGCTCCCCTTCCCGAGGCCAAAGCGCCTAATCCCAGGGCATAAGCATAATCGCCGGTAGCCTTTGTGTTACCAGCTATGTTCCCCAGAGAATCTCGTCCTACTGAACCAAATGCAAAACTTTTATCGGCAATTGCAAGAGCACCTGACCCAAGAGCAAAAGCATCGCTTCCTGAAGCTGTGGCCTGGTAACCAACGGCCATACTGTTATTGTTTGATGAAGCCCTGTATCCGATGGCAGTTGAATATGAACCGTAAGCAATGCTCCTGTAGCCAAATGCCTGCGACTGGGTTCCTTTTGCTATCGATCTGTACCCCAAGGCAGTTGAGTTTTGTCCAACACTATCGGCAGAACCGACATGAACCTCACCACCTATCAATGCAGACTTCTGAGAATACCACATAACTCTTGGCTCGTTATTTATCACTGCCGCAGTGGGTGCATTTGTTATATTGAAAAAGTCTTTATTCGCACTTGCAACAGCAACCGGTTTAACAGCAAAGCCACCGAGTGATCCGGTCTTGGTGACATCAGAAACATAGACTCTGGTACTATCAGTAGTGACTCTCATATAACTTACTAATGGAGTTCCCTTTGTCATGTCATACCCGCCTACGGCAAATCCTCCCCTGACCCCTTTTGTTAAAGGATTACTGTCAATATAAACCCTGACGCTGTCCTTGCTTACATGCATATAATCCTGGGCTGGTATGCCTCCTTTTGTCATATCATACCCTCCGACTGAGAACCCCCCTTTTTTACCTTTGGTCAGAGGATTGCTGTCAACATAAATCCTGACGCTGTCTTTGCTTACATCCAGGTAATCATGAACCGGTACACCTGCTTTTGTCATATCATAACCGCCAACACTGAATCCTCCTCTCTTCCCTTTTAAATTTGGCTTGCTGTCAATATAGAACCTCGCACTGTCAGTGTTTAATGTAAAAAGATTATATGTCGTGCCTTTTGTAGCATCATAGCCGCCAACTGCAAATCCTCCCTTAGCACCTTTTGCATCGCCGTTTCCAACATAAGCCCTGATTCCCTCATTGTAAACAGCAAAGACTGTATTGCCTGCCTGGTTCTTCACCTCAAAAAGAGCCTCTTCCATATCGGTTGTTGTTCCGGTTATCCCAAGCTTTGCAATAGGCCCCTCAACATCTTTTGCTACCAGCGAATATGGCACACCCCATATCTGGCTGGTTCCCATAGTGGTCCAGGTTGTTCCGGGATATTGAATGATAGTTTTCAGAAATAGAGTTTGCGCTTTCCAGTTTATTGCAGAAAATGAAGCTGCACTTCCTCCGGTCTGGGTTCCTGTACCAACAACCAGTGAAATCAATCCAAAGTTGTTCGAGGTTACAGAAGCAAAT
>PMIG01000055.1:5275-7449 GCA_003157055.1 Bacteroidales bacterium
GAGGAGTTTTGTTTTCATGGTCAAATGAATTAAAGGCTTATGTGCACAATATGCAAGAGCCTGAATGACTGTGACATAGGCTGGTTAATAATTAGTGAAAACAGTAATTGCAACAGCAATTTATGATAAAAGTAAATACGAGTCAAATTTTTTTGACAAATACAGGTTAAACAGTGATATCAGCAGGTAAAATGAAACTAAAATTAAATAGAATGAACCAATCGCTAACCCAACGATTGTTGCTTTCGGCTCAAAATGATAATCCACTGGATCGTTTTAATCTCCCAATTTCAGGAAACGAACCTAATGATAAACCCGGCTAACTATTTATTCACAGTTGCATTGTCAAGTTTAGCTTTTATCTCGCCGAACATTTTCTCAAGCCTGTCGATCTGCTCCTGCTGCGATTTGATCTGATTCTGCTGCTCCTTGATTCCTTCAAGAAGGATGACAGTCAGCTTTTCATAATTTACTCCTTTATAACCTTTGTTGTCGGTTTTGACAAGTTCAGGATATACTTTTTCAATATCCTGTGCTATCACTCCGATCTGGGTGCCGGAGTCAAAATGCATTTCAGGAAACTCATCCTGCTTCCATTCATAAGTAACACCTTTCAACTGTGAAATCTTATCCATTACGCTACCCAGGTCTTCTATATTTTTCTTCCAGCGGATATCTGATCCACTTATAAATGAACCGGCGGACCAGGCATTACCTGCAACCCACAAATAATATGCTCCGGGGCTTCCAGTGCCTCCAACAGTCATGGGACTGTTAAATGCGTTAAAGGTTCCACCGTAGCCCCAGCTGTAATGACCATTGTACCAGATGGCTTCGGCACCATCAACAAATAATGCACCCATTCCTGAAATTCCTTTATTCAGATTTGCACTTCCGGCAACATCAAGCTGATAGACTGGCGAAGCGGTATTTATTCCGACGAAGCCATTTGATTTGATTCTCATTCTCTCAGCATTCCAGGTTGAGAATACAATAGCTGAGTTTTCGTATGTGGTAAGGTCGAAATTACCGGTTCCTCTGTGAATGATATCGGTGTTGCCATTAACTCCGGTGTTACGCAGGATCCTGAATCCGAAATCTGTATACGTGTCATCGCTATGGAAATCGATTAATGAAAAACGATTTCCTGTTCCCCCGGCATTTATTTCAATGGATTCCGGCATTATAAGTGTTTTATTCAGTGTTCCGAAGAGATCCATATTACCATTTTTATAAACTGTAAGCGCATTTGCCCTGGCAGTGTTTGATGTTCCGATCCCTATTGCAAAAACAGGATCGGTTGCAACCCAAGTGGTTCCACTGCCGGAAATAACATTGAATCTTCCAATTGCCATTGATTCCCATGCTTGAGAAACTGTTTCATCGCCGAATGTCGAAGAAAGCTGGCCGCTTGCTATAGTCTTGTAACCAGTAGCAAAAGATTGCCATCCGCTGGCATAGGTTTCGTCACCGAATGATGAAGCGGCCCAGGCTCCTGCTTTTGTCCCAATACCCGTTGCCAGCCCAAACCAGCCTAAAGGTTCAACAAGAGTCCGGACACCTAGTGTTGTGGAAAAAGGGCCCTGAGCTCTGGTAAGATATCCCATCCCAAGAGAGAAGAGGCCGGAAGCTGTATCCTGAACCCCAAAAGAGAAGGCACCCTGTGATGAAGAGACAGAACCGAAACCAAGGGCAAAGGCACCAAGACCTGATGCTATAGTGGGGCCCGTTGCAACACCTAAACTATCTACCCCCACTGATCCGAGGGCAAAACTCCATTGAGCCGTCGCCTTAGCTCCTGTACCGAAAGCATATGAATCAGCTGCCGTAGCTTTCGCCTGGTTGCCAAATGCAAATGAGTTATCGCCTTTTGTCTGGCTGTTTTTACCTATGGCTGTTGAATAGTTCCCTCTTGCAATAGTTGTATAACCGAGAGCCTGAGACCAGTCGCCTATTGCTTTCGATTCATATCCGCTGGCGAAGGAGTTTACTCCGACAGTATCGTTCTTTTGAATCAGGATTTTTCCAGTCATAAATGAGTTTTTAAGAGGATACCATAGGAGCCTGTTCTCAGCGGGATCTACGATCCCCGTAGAATTGGTTTCAATATTAAGGTAATTTGATACTGAGCCTCCTTTTGTCATGTCATATCCACCTACTGAAAAACCTCCCCT
>PMIG01000092.1 GCA_003157055.1 Bacteroidales bacterium
GATAACCCCAGGCCAAAGGAATCTGAAGAACTACTGGCTTTATAAAATCTGTCAAATAATTTCCGGGATTCAACCTGCAAAGGAGCGCCGTTATTGGAAATTTCAAGTGATCCCTGCTTTAATTCAATTATAATGCTGCTGTTGCTGAAAGAGTGCTTTATGGCATTTCCCAAAAGATTCTGTATAAGTGATTCAGCAAGAAAAACATTTGCATTCAGTGAGCATCCAGAGGCAGAATGAATTTCAACTGACAATGATTTTCCCCTTATCGCTTCAGAAAAGAGTTCAATATGACTGCGGATTATTGATTCGAGGTCAATTTCCTCTGATTCCGGGTACTGCCTGTTCTCAATTCTGGCCAGAAAAAGCATCGATCTTGTAAGTTTTGCCAGCCGGACAGAAGCTGAATAAGCCGATTGAATCTGGGCAGCCTGCATCTCAGTCAGGTCAGGCTCCTGAATAAGTGACTCAAGTCTTGACTGAACAATAGAGAGGGGAGTTTGTATTTCGTGGGATGCATCTTCTGTGAACCGTTTTAAAACCTGATAATCTGAAATCACTTTTGCGGTCAGCTTATTCATTGTAATCTTTAGCTCTTCAAATTCTTCGATGCCGCCGGAGGTCGTCAGGGCAAATGAAGAATTTTCAGGTGAGAACTTCTTCAGCTCATTTAGGATGCTGTAAAAAGGTGACCATATTCTCTTTGAAAGCTTTTTGTTTATAAAATACAAGCATAACAGGAGCAATACGAATAATGATACTGTAGTTAGTACAATGGTCAGAAGAAAATCACTTTTTTCGATAAGTGTATTCCTGATTATGATTTTATAATTTTTACTGTTTATTGAAGCTGTACCTGTAAGTTGCCTGAATGGAACACTTTCTTTTTCAGAAGTATCAAATAAAATCGTATCGCTGTAAAAATCTTTAATTTCAGATGAAGCCGGCTCTTCCTTCACCTCAATATAAGGAGGGTCGTTGTAGACAATACCTGATAATTCAATGGTTTTAATCAGGTGATCTTTGGTGTCAGCCAGTTTTTCATTAAGCTGAGATTCAAGGAACAGTGAGAGAACAAGATAAGTAACCAGACCTGCAACTNNAAGCCCGGTTCGTTTTTTGAAGCAATTTCATCATTCACTGAATTTATATCCGATACCATAAATATTATGCAGGTAGTTTTCCCCTTTTTTCTGCTCAATTTTCTTCCGGATGTTTTTAATATGACTGTAGATAAAATCAAAATTATCGGCAAAAGTTGAATTATCACCCCATATATGTTCGGCAATTGATTCCCGGGTTATTACCCTGTTCCTGTTTACCATGAAGTAAAGCAGAATATCATATTCTTTTCTCGTAAGATCTAGCAATTCCCCGTTAACGGCGACCTCAAGGAAATCAGTATTGATTGTTATTTCATNNGGCTTGGTAATATAGTCGTCAGCACCAAGGTCAAGGCCTTTGACTTTATCATCCAGCGAATTCCTTGCTGAAACTATCAATAGTCCTGCTTTGCTGTTTCTCTCTTTTATAAGACTAATCAGGTCAAGCCCGTTTCCATCAGGCAGTGTAAGATCAAGAATGATTATATCGTAATTGTAATCTGATAATGAGTCTTCAGCCTTAAAAAAGGTTGATGCTGTTTCGCAAAGCATTCCCTGCAGGGTAAGATAACCGGACATAGCCTCAAGCAGGTCTTTCTCATCTTCGATAATCAGTATCTTCATAGTTCCGTGGGAAGGCCAAATTTATCCTTCAATTCTGTAAAGAAACTGTAAGCCTGAAGAATAATGTGGATGTGCTTTTTATTTCAGATGATTTTAATTATACAGGCAATACAATTGAAAAGCACGATCCTTCCCCTTCCTTGCTTTCAACACTTATAGTCCCTTTGCATATTTGCACAAGCTCAGCACAAAGCTTCAATCCCAGGCCTGTTCCCTTTTCATTATCCGTACCTGGAGTACTTGTAATTTCAGCAAGTGTGAACAGTTCCTTTTGCTTCTTGTCCGATATTCCGATTCCATTGTCACAGATCTTTAGCAGCATTCCTTTGCTATCGGCGCTCTTATCCTTCAGGAGAATGCTTACCCTGCCCCCTCTCGGAGTATATTTTATCGCATTTGATAGCAGGTTCCTGATGATGATATCGAGAAGATCTTTGTCGAAAAATGCCATTGAGTTTCCAACCTGAGTAAAATTCATCGAAATCTCCTTTAAGTCAGCCGACTCCTTAAAGATGCTCAGGTTTGTCAGGATGATGTCTGCAAGGTTCCATTTCTCAGGAGAATATTTTATTTTATCCTCCTGGCCTCTTCCCCAAACAAGCATATTTTCAAGCAGCGAAATAACATTCTGCGCATACTGGATACTTGAGTTGGCAAATGTGTCATATTTTTCCTTGTATTCCTTTTCCTTAAGAAGATTGAGCATATATAATATATTGACTACAGGACTCCTTAGATCATGCGCTACGACAGAAAAAATCTTATTCTTTATTTGAATAGTATCAGATAACTGTTTGTTCTGCAAGGCAATTTTTGCATTCTGCTGTTCAATCTCCTCATTCCTTCGTTTGAGTTCCTGAGTTCTTTCGTTCACAAGCACTCCAAGGTTACGGTTCAAAAACTCCAGGTCGCTCTGCAGTTTATCCTTTTCGTAATAGGATAAGACCCATTTATAAAGTAGTAGTGAAGCCTGGATAAATACAAATATTACGACAATATATGTAAGAATATAGCCTGTTCCCTCTGATGCTTTTCCAAGTGAAACCCTTATGTCGTGTATTCCACCCATGATCAGCATTACAAATGCCAGGAAATATGCAATATCAAGTTTATTTTTTTTCAGTATGCCTTCGAAGCTTCTGGCGATTGCATAGACCATCAGAATGATCATCTCAGGGTAGATAACGAAAGTTGAATAGCTGAAGATCTTTACCGGGAGAAATAATGTTAGGATAAAGAGGATGAAGAATACCACAGTCATTATGAATGAAAATCTCTTGAATATACGCAATGGATAAAGAGCGGAAGCAAACCATTGCCAGCCCATAATTGTTAGAAAAAGAGAGAGATACTCAACCCTGATAGTCCAGGTCCACCCTATATCTGCAAAATTGTATATCAGAAAGTGAGAAGTAAAGAGCGGCCTCAGAGCGAGACCAATGGTAGCCATGCAGAAGAAGCCCATAACTTTTTCTTTCGGGTAAATAAGAAAGAAAAACAGGAAGAAGAATGAAAATCCTAAAAGAAAGCTGATTGTCGCCCACTCAACTGCCCAATTGTTTGCAAGCTGTTTCTGAACTTTACTGAATGTTCCCAGTTTAACAGGAAGCCAGAACCCTCCACGCCTGTGAAAATAATTGGAGACATTTACAATTATTGTCAGGGTATCGGAAGGCGGATCAAACCTGAAGAAATTCATTCTGTAGCCAGGTTTAGACTCACTTTCAGATCTGCCTGGGACCCCATTGCCTCCAAAGTATTTATTGTTGATATAAATATCATAGGATGAATCAAATACCGGAATATCAAAAGCCAGTGATTTTCTGTAGCCAGGCGGCAACAAAACCTTTAACCTGTAGGTTGCAAAGCCAAACCTGTCTGTATTGACCTTATCCTTTGGATAGTCTGTCCAGTATGAGGGAACCATCCCATAGTAATCTGGGTTAATATCTTTTCCTTCAAAGTCGTGCGGGCGCAGCATCTTATTCCAGTAGAATTCCCATTCGCCGTTCAGGCTAATAATGAATTGCTCGCTGTCGCTTATATGCCGCAGATCAATCATTCCTTTTTTAGCAACAGGTAAAATCCCGCTTGCTGACCTGAACATAATAGCCTGTAATATAAAGAAAATGAGTAATGACCTGATTTTCATTGTGTAATGGAAAGATTATTGATGTAAAGATATAAATTCCTTTTTAAAAGAAGAGGGCACCTGGCGATGCCCTCTTCTGATTAACTATAAACCTGATCGTAGAATTGGCCGAACGGCCTTAGAGTAAACTTTATTTATTCATTCTAATGACGATTGCCGAGGCATTTTGTTGCAGCAATCTTTGTTAAAGTTGTGTTAATCATTTATTAACGCATTATAAGATCAAGATATTCAGCATTATAATAAAATAGGGCTTCGTAAAATTCACTTCGAATTTTGTAAGGATCCGGATGCAAATATTATCTTTTTCGACCTCTGAGGCATTTATTGCAATAAAATTCGTAATTTGCAGTGCTAAAATCAGGTGATGATATTGAGTTTAGAATATCGTTTTAACTGGCAGAGACTTGGAAGAAGACTCTACAGTTGTCTTATGTTCTATTCTTAATAACCAACCTTCAGTACCCAGTTTCCAGGCTCTGAATTTTCCCAAGTTTTTTTTCCTTTTCTTTTAACTTTTGCTTTTATATGAAAGGTCTGATATTCAGTGTAAAGCGATATTCAATCCATGATGGGCCGGGCATCAGGGTTACCTTCTTTTTGAAGGGATGCCCCTTATCGTGCTGGTGGTGCCATAACCCGGAGGGTATTTTGCAGCAGCCTGAGGAAGTTAAAGTTATAGAGAAGGTAGGAGATATGGAATTTATTAAATTCCGGCAAGCAGGAGAATATTATTCGGTCGATGAGGTCCTGGGGATACTCGAAAAGGAGAGGCCATTTTTAGCTGAATCAGGAGGAGGTGTCACGTTCTCTGGCGGCGAACCAATGCTTCAGTCAGAGTTCTTACTTGAAGCTCTGAAGGCATGCAAGGGAAGTGGGTACCATACTGCAGTGGATACTTCAGGTTACTCATTGCCCACCAATTATTCTGCAATAATTCCATACACTGATCTTTTCCTTTTCGATATAAAGCATCTCGATGATGATAAGCATGAGAAATTTACAAGTGTATCAAATACACTTATTATAAATAATTTTAAAATGATACTCGATAGCGGCATTGATGTTATGGTTAGAATACCTGTTATACCTGGTTTCAATGATGATGATCATCATCTTGAAAAAATAAAATCTTTCATTTCTGAAAACAGGACAGACAATTTCATAAAGATTTGCCTTCTTCCTTATCACAGGATCGGATCATCAAAATATAAGAGAATGAATATCGCCGACAGGATGGAGGGTATTGAACCTCCATCTGCATCCAGGATGAATGAACTAAAGCAATTTTTTGCCAAAACTGGCATAAAAGTAAAGATCGGAGGATAAATTACTTCAATTAAAAGAAAAGAGTTGAAAATGATATTTCTTCCCTTCGAGTCCTTTGTGACTCCCCCTTGTGGTTAATTGTTTTAAAACTTAACCACTAAGAGCACAAAGTACACACCAAGGACGCAAAGGAATTAGAATGAATAACTGTAAATAAGATTACTATCATATGATACTATCAGAAAGAGTTAAAAGATTAAGAGAACAAAGCCTGAATGCGGCAGAAGTACTTTCTCCGGAGCGTGCATTGCTGATGACTCAGTTCTATAAAAGTGATGAATCACGTGGGTTGTCAGCCCCGGTGCTGAGGGCAAAAGCCTTCGAATATCTTCTGAGAAACAAGAAGTTATATATTGGAGAAGGTGAACTTATTGTCGGAGAGAGAGGTCCTGCGCCGAAGGAGACTCCTACTTATCCCGAGATAAGCCTGCATTCAATGCAGGATCTTGAAATACTCAATTCAAGGGAAAAAGTGTCATTCGCCGTTGACGATGATGTAAAAAGCATCTATGAAAAAGAGATAATACCCTTCTGGAAAGGTAAGAGCAACCGCGACAGGATCATGGATCTGATGACACCTGAATGGCGCAACGCATATAATGCAGGGGTATTCACCGAATTCCAGGAGCAGAGGGCGCCTGGTCATACAGTGCTTGGATATAAGATGTTCAGCTCAGGATTCCTGAAGCTGAAAGAAGAAATTTCAAAGGCCGTATCAGAATTGGATTATTTCACTGATCCGCTGGCTTATGATAAAAATGAGGAACTCAAGGCAATGGACATCGCCTGCGGCGCCATCATTATGTATGCAAACAGATATGCCGGTGAACTGGAGATGCTTGCAGCTGCTGAAAAAGATGCTGAAAGGAAAGGAGAGCTTCTCGAAATGTCGGCAATCTGCCGCAAAGTCCCGGCCAATGCTCCTGAGAGTGTTCATGAGATGCTTCAGCACTANNTGCTTGGCTGTTTCTGGGTGAAATTCAACAATCATCCTTCTCCTCCCAAAATGGGAGTGACTGCCTCAGAGAGCAGCACTTATACGGATTTCTGTCTTATTAACCTTGGAGGAGTCAAGGCGGATGGCTCTGATGCTGTAAATGAGATGACCTATATCCTCCTTGATGTTATCAGGGAGATGAGGATACTTCAGCCCAGCTCCATGGTGCAGATAAGCAGGAAGAATCCTGACAGGTACATTCATAAAGCACTCGATATTATCCGTACTGGATTCGGACAGCCTTCATGCTTCAGCACTGAAGCAATTGTTCAGGAGCTCCTGAGACAGGGGAAAAGTATTGTCGATGCCCGTAACGGAGGTGCTTCCGGATGTGTCGAAACTGGTGCATTTGGTACAGAGGCTTACTGGCTTACCGGATATTTCAACCTTACAAAAGCGCTGGAACTGGCTCTCAATAACGGCTTTGATAAAAGAACAAACACCAGGGTAGGTTTAGAGACCGGCTATGCACATGATCATAAAACATTTGAAGATCTTCTCGAAGCATTCAAAATACAGGTCAATTATCTGATTGACATAAAGATAAGAGGGAATAATGTTATAATGAAGACATTTGCTGAATGGCTGCCTGTTCCGTTTCTCTCTCTGCTTGTTGAAGATTGTATTTCATCCGGAAAAGATTATAATAATGGNNTACCAGCTACATTCAGGGAGTAGGTCTGGGGAGCCTTACTGATATCTGTACCTCAATCAGGTATAATATTTATGATAACAAGAATTTTACATGGGATGAAATGATAGAAGCAACAGATGCTGATTTTAAGGGCTTTGAGCAGATGCAACACGACCTCATTTATGATACCCCAAAGTATGGCAATGATGATGATTATGCTGATCAGCATGCTGTGGCAATTTTTGAAATATTTTATGATGCCGTGAATGGGAGACCGGATTCGCGGGGAGGGGTTCACAGGATAAATATGCTTCCTACCACATCGCATGTATATTTTGGCAGTGTTATAGGAGCAACGCCGGATGGACGCAAAGCCTTCAAACCTTTGTCAGAAGGGATCTCACCCAGCCAGGGCGTCGATAAGCAAGGTCCGACATCAGTAATTAAATCTGCTTCAAAAATTGATCATTTGCGTACCGGAGGGACCCTGCTGAATCAGAAATTTGCCCCTCAGTTCTTTGAGGATGAGGATAGCTATAACTGTCTTACTGCACTTATACGAAGCTACTTTGCGCTGGACGGCCACCATATTCAGTTTAATGTCGTAAATGCCGATACTCTCAGGGATGCCCAGAAGCATCCCGAATTATACCGCGACCTTATAGTAAGAGTAGCAGGCTACAGTGATTATTTCAACGACCTGGGAGAGGATCTGCAGAACGAGATCATTCTAAGGACAGAACATGTTTAAGAAGCATTAAAAGCTATAAATGCTATAAAGGCTTTAAAAGGCGGATTTCTTTTTGTCTCTAAAGCCTCTAAAGCCTCTAAAGCCTTCATAGCCTCTACAGCTATTTAAGCCTTTTTCTTGTCTTTTGTTTCATTAAATACGGATGTTGCGGTGGCAACTATCCCTGCAATATCGGACAAGTTGGAAGGCAATATCATGGTATTATTTGTTTTTGCCAGACCAGCAAAAGCCATCAGATATTGTTCAGCAATACGAAGGTTAACAGCGTTTAATCCATTTTCCTCCGAAATTGCCAGCGATATGGCTCTCAATCCGTTAGCAGTTGCAACAGCAACCTGCTCGATTTCNNTGTCTTGTTCCTTCCGATTCAGCAATAACAGCTCTTTTCTCCCTTTCAGCCCTCATTTGTTTTTCCATTGCATCTTTAATGCTCTGTGGTGGAGAAATATTTTTAACCTCATACCGTGTAACTTTTACACCCCATGGTTCGCTGGCTTTATCTACTGCATCAACAATAGAGACGTTAATCGTTTCGCGTTCTTCAAATGTTTTGTCAAGCTCAAGCTTACCTATTACGCTTCTCATTGTGGTTTGAGCTATCTGAATGGATGCAAAGCGGTAATTATCAATTCCATATGAAGCTTTCTGAGGGTCCAGAACCTGCAGGTAGAGAATTCCGTCAACCTCGACAGCGATATTATCGCGGGTTATACAAATCTGCGGGGCAACATCGATTGCCTGTTCTTTAAGAGTGTGTCTGTACCTTATTTTGTCGAAAAAAGGAATAAGAATCTGGAAACCTGCGGTAAATGTCGCTCTGTATTTACCAAGCCTTTCAACGATTATTGCTGTTCGCTGAGGAACAACTTTAATCATGGAGACTATAAGGATGAATCCCAGAAAGATTACACCCACAAGAATGAAAGTAGAACTTGATCCAGCCATTTTATTTGTTTTTTGGTTTAACTATTAATTTAAAACTCTCTTTTTCAATAATAATCACCGTCTGACCTTTTTTAATGTCAGATTGTGATTCGGCATCCCACGTTGTACCTTTAAATTCGACTTTACCCTTCTTTTCAGATCCGAATGCAACTGCTGCCACTGCTTCCTTTCCGGTAAATTCGTCTTCAACTGCACTCGAACGGTCTACCTTACTGTAGAAAAATTTCCTCTGGATTATCTTTCTTAAGGCGATCAGGGAGAGAACTGAAGTTATAGCAAAAACTATAATCTGCAGATTTGTTCCCGGGTGTGCTATGAGGCAGAGAAGAGCCGTTATCCATGCCCCGACTCCAAAGAAAAAGATCACAAACCCTGGTAATAAAAGTTCAAGCAGGAATAATGCAAGTCCTATTATAAACCATATTACTTCAGGTTTCGAAATAATGGATGTACTTACAATGTCCATAGTTTGACAGTTTTTTTGTGAAATTATTGTTTGTTTGAAGTTAAAGATAATCAATTAATATTTTCAAGGTTCAATAATTATTCGTAATTTATATGGTCTTAAATTCTTGCAGAATTGAGCAGGGTCCAGGAGATTCCATGTTGTTGTCTGTTCAGTATAAATAGTTCATTTACAGGCATTAAATGGTAATGTTTACAGTGTCAATCTTTGAACAATAAGGAAAGGAGAGATGCAGGATGGATAAATTCTTTGATTATTTTGACAGCAGGCATCGTGAATCGATGCTGAAAAAGCTTTCGGGCCAGGATGGCCCGGTAATAACAATATCACGACAGACAGGATGCGATGCACGCCAGGTTGCTGAGAACATTGTTGACGCTCTCAACAGGAAATCAGGTTCTTCAAAATGGAAATGGGTCGACAAGGATATAATCTATGCTATTGCCAAAGAACTGAATACTGATACCCAGCGGGTCGAGAATTTCTATAAGGGAATTGAACTCTCGAATATGTCGGAAATGATAATGGCGTTCTCTGGCGGGTTCGTAAGCGACCTCCGTGTTAAAAAAGCTATTAAGGATGTTATTCTTTCGATATGCAAGGAGGGCCATATTGTTCTGGTTGGAAGAGGAGGGGTTTCAATAGCTCACGATATTCCTGATTCATTGCATATCAGACTTATCTCGCCATTTTACTGGAGGGTGGAAAATGTAATGAAGAAGAATGCAATTGATATAGAGGCAGCTGAAGAATATGTGGTAGATACCGATGAAAAAAGATTTAACCTTATTACCACCTTTCTAGATAAAAAACAGCTTAATATCGATTACCTTTTCGACTCTACAATCAACAGGCAGTCGTTCAGTATAGCAGAAACCTCTGACCTTATCGTTGAGATGTACGAAAAGAAGATCGGAAGACATATCTCCGAGCGAAAGCAGAAATCGCAGATATTCTGAAATAAAGATTGTAGAAGGAGGTCTCAGAGCTGCCTCTACAATGTTTAAATACACAATTCTCCTATCTTCTTAATATGGTCGCTGAGCCTCCTGTCAAGGCTTTTCTTATAGGCATCCCAATCGGTTATCGGAAATTTGGCAACACCGGTCTCTATTGCAGCCTTGGCCACGGCAGTTGCGACTGATGAAATAAGCCTTGGATCAACCGGTTTTGGTATGATGTAATCTTTTCCGAAAGTTAGTTTTTCGATATTATAAGCTTTAAGAACCGATACCGGAACGGGTTCCTTGGCAAGAGCCGCAAGAGCTTTCGAAGCAGCCAGTTTCATTTCTTCGTTTATAGACGAAGCCCTGACATCAAGAGCACCGCGGAAGATAAACGGGAATCCGAGGACGTTATTTATCTGGTTTGGATAGTCGGACCTCCCGGTAGCGAATATGAGATCGTCTCTGGTTGACATTGCATCTTCGAAAGTTATTTCCGGATTAGGGTTTGCCATTGCAAAAACAATCGGTTCCTTCGACATTGAAGCAAGCATCTCCTTAGTCATCATATTGGCAGCAGATAATCCCAGGAACATATCAGCCCCATTTACAGCCTGAGCCAGTGTATCAATATCCCTGCTTGTTACAAACTCCTGTTTATATTTATTTAGGTCCTTGCGTTTGTTATTGATGACTCCCTTGGTATCTACCATAACTATATTCTCCCTTTTTACACCGAGAGAAACATAAAGCCTTGAGCATGATATAGCTGCTGCTCCGGCACCGCATACAACCAGTTTCACTTCGCCGATCTTTTTGCCTGTTATCTCAAGGGCATTAAGCAATCCTGCTCCTGAAATAATAGCTGTTCCATGCTGGTCATCATGAAATACCGGGATGTCGAGCATTGCTTTCAGCCGTGTTTCAACTTCGAAGCATTCAGGTGCTTTTATATCCTCAAGGTTTATGCCTCCGAATGTGGGGGATATCTTTGCGCATATTTCGATAAGCTTTTCAGGGTCCTTCTCGTTCACCTCGATATCGAAAACATCGACATCTGCAAAGACTTTGAATAATAGTCCCTTACCCTCCATGACCGGTTTACCTGCCATGGCCCCGATATCGCCAAGTCCCAGAACAGCAGTCCCATTGGAAATTACAGCTACAAGGTTTCCTTTGGAAGTATATTTATAAACATCTTCCGGGTTTTTTTCTATCTCAAGGCAAGGAAAAGCAACTCCCGGGGTATAGGCCAGGCTAAGGTCAAACTGCGTACTGTAAGGTTTCGTGGGTATTACTTCAACTTTACCATGACGGCCCCTGCTATGATAGAGAAGCGCATCTTCTTTAGTTACTTTATGCATATGTCGGATTTTTATTGATTATGGGAATAAAACTTCAGAATGAGTATTAAACTATTACCATTTTTTGATCATTCTAAAATATAACAAATAATTCTGAAATATTATGAAATATATCATTATGTGATCCTCAAATGGAGAAAGTTAGTTCATAAAGGTTATAAAAACGGGAAAATCGGATTTTGAGAGAATAAATTTTGCATTGACAACAAAAATAAATACTTTCAAACTCTGTTTTATGATTTATTTATCTGATCAACTTATTTCAAATTTCATATGGAGCGAAACATTGCAATTGGCACCGATATAGGTGGTAGTCACATCACTTGCGCTGCAATTGACCTTTCTTCAGGNNGCTGAAAAGGTGAAGGGAGTCGGGTTTGCAATGCCCGGCCCGTTCGATTATGTCAGGGGAATTTGCTATATCAAGGGAGTTGCAAAATATGAGAATCTTTACGGGTTCAATATCAGCGATGCTATTGCCAGCAGTCTTGAAGCTGATGAGAACTTTCTGATAAGGTTCATGAACGATGCTTCATCCTTTGCAGTGGGAGAAGCCTGGGCCGGAAGCGCTTCAAACGTCAACCGTTCACTCGCGGTTACGCTTGGAACAGGGTTCGGATCGGCTTTTATAAGCAACAAGATACCGGTTGTCGATGGTCCAGACGTCCCAAAACTCGGCTGTGTTTACTATATTCCTTATAAAGATGGGATTGCTGATGATTATTTTTCTACGCGCTGGTTCCTGGGAAGGTACAAAGCGCTTACAGGGAAAGAGATGAAAGGGGTAAAGGAACTTGCAGATATTGCAGCAACCGACAAAGTTGCCGCCGGTCTTTTCGCGGAATTTGGAACAGAGCTCGGAGTCTTTCTTGCACCCTTCCTGAAGAAATTCAATGCAGAAATGCTTGTTATCGGGGGCAATATTTCGAATGCTTACAATCTTTTCGGGGATGTTTTTGAAGGAAGTCTGAAGAAAGAGAAATGCATCTGTCGGGTAGCTATTTCAGAACTTAAGGAAGATGCTGCGCTTCTGGGCAGCGCTTATCTGCTCGATGATAATTTCTGGGAATCAGTGCAGCATGCTTTACCTTTGATGTAAACTTTAAATTTTAATTCATGAACAATCCGAAAATAGACCTCTCAAAAATAGCTCCGGTGCTGATGGCATTCTTTGTCATGAGCTTTTGCGACCTTGTTGGGATCAGTGTCGACATGATCAAGCCAATTTTTAAATTAACTGATTTTCAGGCACAGCTTATACCAACATCGGTATTTATCTGGTTTCTCATCCTCTCTGTAGGAATAGGAGTTCTGCAAAACAGGATAGGTAAGAAAAACATGGTTAATATAGGTATGATAATTACAGCAGTAGGATTATTTGTACCATTCTTCTTTTTTCATTATTCTACATTCTTAATCGGTTTTGCTTTTCTGGGAATTGGAAACACAATTGTTCAGGTATCTGCCAATCCTCTGTTAATAGATGTAGTTCCTTCCAACCGGACATCAAGCTATCTAAGCTTTTCACAGTTTGTAAAGGCTATTGGTTCTATGATAGCTCCATGGCTGGCAACTAAAATATTTGCAGTATACTTTAACGATTGGAAACTTCTGTTCCTTGTATTTGGAATCGTTTCCATACTTTCGGTTATATGGCTTGGTTCAGTCAAGATTGAGGAGAACAAGCAGGACAGCATCAAAGTGACAATAGGATCATCTTTCAGGTTGCTTGGGAATGGATTTATTCTTTTAATGGTTCTTTCTATTTTTTTTGTAGTCGGAATTGATGTAGGATTTCAATCCAACTCCGGACAGCTATTGATAAATCATTTCGGAATAAATGAAAAATCGGCAGTATTGGGCCGAAGTGTCTACTTCTTTGGACGAATGCTTGGAACGTTTGCCGGTGCAATTATGCTGGCAAAAATTTCATCAAGAAAATTCTTTGTGTGGACAACGATGCTCGGAATTGTTTCACTCATAGCTGTACTTATTGTACCGGGACAAATAGCAGTATGGGGATTGGTATTCATTGTCGGA
>PMIG01000179.1 GCA_003157055.1 Bacteroidales bacterium
GGCTACACTTACGGAGTTAACTCTTCTGTTGTATCTCTCAATCTCAGCGGATTCCTATCGATCTCAAGTGAGGTGAGTAATAAATTTACTCGGAATGCGGTTGATGAAATATATAAGGAGATAAGACGTTTACAAACTGAGCCTGTCCCTTGTGAAGAATTGTCAGTTGTCAGGAATTTCATGCTGGGTGAGCTGGTCAGAATGTTTGACGGGCCATTTGCGGCGGCTGAAAGCTTCAGATCCGCCTGGGAATTTGGCCTTGACAATTCTTACTACACCAGGTTTGCAGTTAGGATAAGGTCAATTGAACCTTATGAAATACAGGCTCTTGCAAAGAAATATTATAAAATTGATGATTTATATGAGGTGACCGCGGGATGAAAATCAGGAGGCAAATAGGTATAATTATTCAGGTCATTCTCTTAATGAATCCGATCACTGGCTTTGCACAGAAGGATTCCTGTACAGTACCTGTCCCACCATTATTCAAATCCGTTTCTGTACAGCCTGAAACGGGATATGCAGAGTTAAACTGGAACCTTAGTCCATCTACTGATATAGCGGCTTATATCATTTATAAATATAGTTCAGGATCCGGGTATGCGATTGATACTTTGTGGGATCCTGCAGCAACAAGCTATCTTTACCATTCGACTGGAACAAAATATTTCAGTGAATCATATGTTGTTGCAGCTTTAAGATTGCCGGTATGTGCCAGTCCTTTATCAAATATTCTGAGTACGATCTTCTGCTCCGCTTCAATAGATACCTGCAAAAAACAGATCCGCATATTGTGGAACCGTTATACAAATTACCCTTTAAAAGTACTTGAGTACAGAATACTTGTCTCAAAGAACGGATCTCCGCTTACAGAGATGTATACTGTCGACTCGCTTGCCAGCAGCTTCATAATGTCGGATTTTGAAACTGATACCAGATATTGTTTTGCAGTAAGGGCTGAGCTTGAAGGAGGAGTTGTTTCCAATTCAAATAAAAGCTGCCTGGATACGAAGATGCAGCGGCCTCCGCTATGGATAAATGCCGATTATGCCACAGTTACAAATGAAGGAAAAATCGACCTGTCATTTTCATTTGATCAGTTATCGGAAATCAACAGCTTCTCACTAGAGAGGAAAACAGGAATCACGGGAAGCTATCAGTCAGTAGCGGCATTAAACTCAGGATCAGGCTCATTGAGTTACACTGATAACAGTGCTGATATCCATAATGTCAACTACTACCGGATCGCTGCAATAAATAACTGCAACCTGCCTGAGAAATATTCAAACACAGCTTCAAACATCGTTCTTGAGCTGAACAGGAATCAGGACGTTATTAATCTGACATGGAATTCTTACAGACAATGGAACGGGACTATCGGCTCGGACAAGCTGCTTATTTATACAGGAAACGGAATAGCAGAAAGCCATGACCTTATATCCGGCGATACGCTATTTAACATTAATTATTCAGACCTGATGTACAAGGTAACAGGAAGTGAGGTTTGCTTCACCATTGAAGAGGATGAAGCATCAAATCCATTCGGAGCAGCAGGCGTAAGTCTTTCAAATAAAGTGTGCACTCCTGTTACTGAAAGAATAAGTGTACCAAATACATTTACTCCTGACCATAACCTTGTAAATGATACTTTCAGCCCGGTATTGTCTTTTACCCCCTCCAATTACAGGCTTGTTATTACAGATATTAAACGGCGAACCCTTTTCGAGTCTTCAGATTATTCTGAGGAATGGGATGGAACGATAAACGGGAAAGCTCTTCCAGAGGGAGTCTATATGTGGTTTCTTAAAGTTGTGACACCATCCGGGAAAACCATTATAAAAACCGGAACGGTGAACATAATTTTCAATCAATGACAAATGCGAGGCATACTGCCTTGCCTTCCTGCTTCAACTTTAAATGATAAAAGCTATATTTGTAACATGGACAGAAATATGCCATTGATATTTTATGGGGAATAAGGATATTTTTGATGAGGAGGACATAAAGCTAATTCAGTCCGAATACGATAAGCTTGTCAGTAATCTATATAGGTGCAATAAGCCTGGCGACAGAGAGCAGATAGACAAGGCATTCAAAATTGCCAATGAAGCTCACTGGAATATGCGCCGGAAATCCGGTGAGCCTTATATAATTCATCCCATTGCCGTTGCAAAAATAGTAAACCAGGAGATCGGCCTTGGAGCAAAGTCTATTACAGCAGCCCTTCTTCATGATGTTGTGGAGGATACTGATTACACTCTTGAGGATGTTGACAGGGATTTCGGACCCAAGATTGCATCAATGATCGACGGCCTCACAAAGATATCCGGCACTTATAACAAGGAAAACTCTTCCTCTCTCCAGGCTGAAAACTTCAGGAAAATGCTTCTTACGCTATCAGACGACCTTAGAGTTATCCTGATTAAAATTGCTGACAGGCTCCATAACATGAGGACTCTTGATTCGATGCCTGAGCATAAAAAAATGAAAGTCGCCGGGGAAACCATATTTCTATATGCTCCACTGGCTTACAGACTGGGCCTTTACGCAATCAAAAGCGAACTTGAGGACCTGAGCTTTAAATTTCGGCAGCCCCAGATATATGAAGAAATAGCTGCCAAGCTTAAGCACAGCGAGAAAAAATATTTATCCCTGATAAATAAGTTTTCTCTGCCAATAATAGATAAGCTTACAACTTCAGGCCTGAAGTTCGATATCAGCGGCCGTCCTAAATCAATATTCTCCATCTGGAAGAAAATGCAGTCAAAAAACGTCCCTTTCGAAGAGGTTTATGATGTACTTGCAGTCAGGATAGTTTTTGAACCTGCACCGGGGATCCCGGAAAAAACTCAATGCTGGAACATCTATTCAATGATAACCGATTCTTACCTTCCAAAGCCTGACAGGCTCCGCGACTGGGTAAGCCGTCCGAAACCAAATGGATACGAAGCTTTGCACCTGACAGTTATGGGACCTGTGGGGAAATGGGTCGAAGTTCAGATAAGGAGCAAAAGAATGGATGAAATTGCAGAAAGAGGCTATGCCGCTCACTGGAAGTACAAGGGGGAAGGAGAACAGGAGAGTGAACTTGACAAATGGATCAAGAAGATCAGGCAGATGCTGGAAAACCCTCTTGAAGATCCTATCGAGTTCCTCGATGAGTTTAAAATGAACCTCTTCTCATCTGAGATAATGGTTTTTACGCCTAAAGGAACCCTTGTGAGCCTTCCCAAGGGCGCTTCAGCGCTCGACTTTGCATATGAAATACATACAGAGATCGGGAATAAAGCAATCGGGGCAAAAATAAATTATAAGCTGAATCCCCTGAACGCAGTATTAATGAGCGGAGACCAGGTCGAGATAATCACATCAGATATTGCAAAGCCGGAGAAGGAATGGCTTGCTTTTGTCAGAACCTCTAAGGCCAAGGAAGCTATAAAGGATGCCCTTAAGACAGAGACCACCAACAGGATTCAGAAGGGGATGGAAATACTTGACGGCAAGCTTAAAGAGCTTAACGTCACACCTAATGCCGACGTTCTGAAAAAGCTATTTCTTGCGTATGATGTGTTTAATAAGGATGAGCTGTATTCAGGGATTGAGCTAGGAACGATCAACCTCGATAACCTTAAGAAGATTGTAAAGAAAAACGTCCCGAAGAATATCATCAAGTACTGGGAACTAAAGCTTATAGGATCCAAGAAGGAGCCAAAAGATACTCATGAGGCTCCTGAAAGAATCGATACAAGCGTTCCTTTCCTGCTGCGGGAAAACGTCGAAAGTGCGGAGCAGTTGTATGAGATTGCGACTTGCTGCAACCCGATTCCCGGCGATGAGGTAATAGGATACCATTCTCCGGAGGGGCCGATTGTTATCCACAAACCCAAATGCCCGGTGGCCATCAGGATAATGTCGAATGAGGGGAACAGGATCATTGCAGTAAAATGGGCAATTCATAAACTTGTCTCTTTCCTTGCAAGGATAAGTATGACAGGAATTGACAGGCTTGGGCTTGTCAATGAAATAACCAATATTATTTCATCAGAGCTGAAAGTCAATATGACAAATATTAACATTTCGGTTAAGGATGGAATATTTCATGGCACTATCGATATTTACGTGCACCATACTAAGGACCTTAACAACCTGATATTGAAGATTTCAAATATCAAGGGTATTGAAAATGTCAAAAGGGTTGAGGATTTCTCAAAATAACCGTTTAATAAATTGAAACACAGATTTACTATTTAAAAAATAGCTATTTTTGTTATTATTTTAAATTAGTCCAGATATGATTAGCGATGATACAAGGATTACGGTAAAAAAGATATTTACCGAATATCTTGAGAAGAAGGGACACAGGAAAACACCGGAGAGGTTTGCCATCCTTGATGAGATTTACTCGCGGGAAGGACATTTTGACATTGAATCCCTTTATATATTCATGAAGAACAAGAATTACCGTGTCAGCCGGGCTACTCTTTATAACACTATTGAGTTATTGCTTGACTGCAACCTGGTTGTCAAGCATCAGTTCGGGAAGAATATTGCCCAGTTTGAAAGAGCATTCCAATGCGCGCAGCACGATCACCTGATTGATATTGAGACCGGCAAGGTCATTGAATTTTGTGATCCGAGAATAAGGGAAATAATAAAAACCGCATCTGAACTTAACAGTTTCACACCCCAGTATCATTCGCTTTACATTTACGGGCATCTAGGTGAGAAGGGTCAGGTGAAAAAGAAATAAGGCCCCGTGGGGCCTTATTATTCTTATAGTCTCTGATCCATTCAATCGTCAGAATGCATATCCGAAGCTGAAGCCAAGAGGGATATTCACCCCGTTTCTGTTTTTACCAAGATCAAGATCCGTAGAGGTTTTCCCCTGATAATCCCATTTTCGTGAAACAAATCCCATTCCGGTGAAAATATCGAGGCAAAATCCTCCTGAAGTGATAAGCTGATATCCAATGCAGGCATTTACACAAAGTTTTTGAGCACCAACATAATTGGCAGAATTGTTCTTATCGGCGATCTTTGCTTTTGCATATGAAACCTGTGGTGCCAGATAAAATCCCTTGGGTGCAGGCAAGTCGCGGCTTAGAAAATACTTTAACATCCCTGAAACTTTGAAGCCACTGGTATGGAGTCCGGCAATATCTGATGAGTCAGTGGCAATCTTATCAAGATTAAGAAGGACGCTCGGCCCGATATAGGATACACCTAGCTGAAAGGACATCTGTTTTGCAACCTTTGCTTCAAACATAGCTTTATATTCTCCGGTGACTGGTACAACCAGAACCCAGAATGGTCCGCCAAGAGCAGCGAGCGGGTTTATCTTCACAGTAAATTTATAATCCTTGGCAGAAGTAGTCGAAGTTCCACCCTGGGCAAGTCCGACGGAGCCTGTAAGTAGCAATAATAATCCAACAATAAGTAAGTACTTTGAGGTTTTCATGGTAGTGAATTTGTTAGTAACCAGTAATTAACCATAAAATTAAGAATTATCAATTAAATAAGCAATGTTTTGGTTTTTTATTGTTAGAACCAATATTTATACGACCTGCCTGAATTTCCCGGCATTTATAACAATCACTGAAAGTTTTGTCTTCCGGCCGAATATTTTCGTAAATTGTGATCAGTTTTTTAAATAGCAAATTATTAATTAACATGAATATTGATATACTGTTAGGCCTGCAATGGGGCGATGAGGGAAAAGGGAAAATAGTTGATGCTATCAGCCCTGATTACGATATAGTTGCCCGTTTCCAGGGAGGGCCGAATGCCGGCCATTCACTTGAATTCAACAATGTAAAGCATATACTTCACCTGATCCCTTCAGGAATATTCCATCCGGAAAAACTGAATATTATAGGTAATGGAGTCGTAATAGATCCTGCAGTATTTAAAAAGGAGATCGAAAATCTTGGTCCTTCAATAGAAGAGCTGACAAAAAGACTCATCATTTCGGCAAGGGCAAATCTTATATTGCCGGGTCACAGAATACTTGACGCCGCGTATGAGAACAGCAAGGGATGTTTAAAAATAGGATCAACGCTTAAGGGAATTGGCCCGGCATATACCGATAAAGTTGCCCGCAATGGACTGCGTGCAGGAGAAATCCTGAGGAAGGATTTCAGGGAACTGTATAATGAGCATCTTGAGGCGCATCTTTCCATGCTCAGGCAATATGATTTCAAGTTTGACCTTAAAGAGTATGAAGCCGAATGGTTTGAAGGGATCGAAGTACTTAAAAGATTCAGGATCTTAAATACCGAATATCTTATCAACGAACTTACAGGCAAGGGCAAGAAGCTGCTTGCCGAAGGTGCTCAGGGAACCATGCTCGATATCGACTTCGGGTCATATCCGTTCGTCACTTCATCAAATACCATAAGTGCCGGTGCCTGCACAGGGCTGGGCGTTTCACCCAAGAGTATCGGCGAGGTGTTCGGGATATTCAAAGCCTATTGCACCAGGGTTGGAAGCGGCCCCTTCCCTACCGAGCTGAACGATGAGACGGGCAATTCCCTGAGGGAGCTCGGCCATGAATTCGGTTCTACGACCGGAAGACCAAGAAGATGCGGATGGCTTGACCTGCCTGCTCTCAAATATGCAATTATGCTTAATGGTGTCACACGGCTATTTATGACAAAAGGAGACGTTTTATCCGGCTTCAGGACAATAAAGGTATGCACAGGGTACCGGTCAGAAGGAAAAGAGTGCCTTGAAATACCTTTTAATAACCAGGCAGTTGAACCTGTCTATACCGAGTTTCCCGGTTGGAAAGAAAATATTTCCGGAATAAGGGAATTCGATAAGCTTCCCAAAAATCTCAGGAATTACATTGCTTTCGTCGAAGAGCAGACCGGAGTTCCTGTAACCATGGTATCAGTGGGACCTGACAGGGAAGAAACTATTTTCAGGAAATAGGTTTATGTTGCCTGCAATAATTAAAGTGGAGGCGTTTTATAAAACGTTCCCACTTTAATTATTTTATAGTCATTTCTTCTCGTAGATCCAGGAATCGACTTCTTCATTCCCCTGATAAAACTTTAAACGCGAAATTGCTTTTCTGTAGTTGTCAGTTGACTCTGCTGAAACAAGCTCAAACCTGCTGTTTCCTATTTTGATAATACGCGTTTCAAATCCCTTCTGCCGATATGCATCTGCAAGCTTTTGAGCATAATCATGAGTAAGGAAACTTCCAACAATAATACTGAACTTGTTCTTTTTCTCCCATGCCGCTTTCTCCTCAGCCACCCTTATTGCATCCAGACGAGCGTTTTCTATTGCCTGCAGCTGTTCTCTGACCAACTTTAATGAATCAGCAACGCGGAGGCTGTCCTGCCTTGCCCTCCAGACAATCATTGTATCAGCTTTATGGCCAAAAAGCTTTTTCCCCTTGAAATACTTGCATGAAGAAGCTGATGCAAGCAGAATTATCACAAGAATTAAAACTATATGTCTCATAATGGTTAAGATTTAAGTTAAATAACAAGCTGTTCTTCAGTGTATTGCAATGTGCATTTATCAAAGATACAAAATATTGAATACCAATCCAAATGAGAATAAAAAGTCAGAAAAGGCACATATTCGACGAAATTCGTATATTGGAGTCTGAAATAACCTAACCTGAAAAATGAAATCGATTATACAATTCTTTGAAGAGAGTGTTGAGAAATTCAGCAATAATGTTTATATCTGGGAAAAGCCCAACGATAAATATGAAGGAACGACCTATGGCGAGATAAAAAAACAGGTCTACGAGTTTGCTGCCGGACTTATCTGTCTTGGAATAAAGAAGGGCGACAGGGTAAGCCTCATATCTGAAGGCAGGAACAGCTTGGTTATTGGTTAGCTTGGCATTTTATACACTGGGGCTATGAATGTCCCGCTCTCCGTAAAACTAAATCCCGAAGAAGTTAAATTCAGGCTCAATCACTCCGAATCAAGGATGATTCTTACTTCATCCATTCAGGCAGTTAAGGTGAAGGAAGTTATTAAAGAGTGCCGGACACTTGAAAAAATAATTCATTTTGATACTCAGGAAGAATACTCTTCAAATGAGATACACTTCAATGAGATCAGGAAGATAGGAAGAGAGTGGCTCGACACACCGGGGAATATGACAAAATTTGAAGAGAATTACAAAAGCATTCAGCCTTCCGATTTCGCAAATATCTGCTACACTTCCGGTACGACAGCCGATCCAAAAGGTATCATTCTCACTCATGGCAACTATATATCAAATGTTTACCAGGCATACAGTCTGATGGATATTCCTTCATTCTACAAGACTCTTCTTATTCTTCCATGGGATCACTCCTTCGGGCACACATGCGGCATTTTTGCCTTCATGGGAAGAGGAGCCAGTATCGCTTCTGTAAAAACCGGTAAGTCGCCATTGGAGACTCTCAGGAATCTTCCCATTTGCCTGAAAGAGATAAAGCCAAACCTGCTCATGAGCGTTCCGGCAATTGCCAAGAACTTCAGAAAGAATATTGAAAAAGCAATTAAGGATAAAGGGATGCTGACTGAAATGCTCTTCAATCACGCCCTGAAAATATCTTATTCATATAATAAGGAGGGCTGGAACAAGGGGGAAGGACTTCAAAAGCTCAAAAAACCTTTGCTGCAATTTTATGATAAAATTATCTTTTCAAAGATCCGTGAAGCATATGGCGGAGAGCTTGACTATTTTGTCGGAGGAGGAGCACTTCTTGATATAGAACTTCAGAGATTCTTTTACGCTCTTGGCATTCCAATGTACCAGGGTTATGGTTTAAGTGAAGCTTCACCTGTGATCTCTTCGAATTCGACCGCCCGGCACAGGCTTGGTTCATCTGGAGCGCTGGTAAATAATATGGACCTGAAGATCTGCAATGATGAAGGCGTTGAAGTTCCCCTCGGTGAGAAAGGTGAAATTATTATCCGCGGAGAAAATGTGATGCACGGTTACTGGAAAAATGATGCTGCTACCAAAGAGACGGTTGTCGACGGCTGGCTTCATACCGGTGATATGGGATATATGATTGAAGAGGGATTTCTGTATGTCCTCGGCCGGTTTAAAAGCCTGCTGATAGCCGATGACGGTGAAAAATTCAGCCCCGAAGGCATTGAAGAAGCAATTACTGAACAATCAAAGTATATTGACCAGTGCATGCTATATAATAATCAGAAGCCTTATACTGTTTCACTGATTGTTCCTAACCAGCACGCTCTTAAACTCTTCCTTGAAGAAAAGAACCTGACAGCCGATTCTGAAGACGGGAAAAGAGCAGTCCTGACCTTAATAGAAAACGAAGTTAATGAATACCGTACAAACGGGAAATTCGGAAAAATGTTTCCACAGCGCTGGCTGCCGGTAGCAATTGGAATACTTGAAGAGGGCTTTAATGAAGATAATGGCCTGATGAATTCAGTTATGAAGATTGTAAGGGGGAAAATAATGGATAAATATCAGGATCTTATCGACTTCTTATATACTCCTGAAGCCAAGGCAATTACTAACGAAAGAAACATCGAGGAAGTCGAAAAAATGAAATTAGGCTAGCCTGTTTTTAAAAGGTAGGAATGTCATGAAATCGGCATGATGAACAATATATGCCTCTGTTGTTCTTGTAACCAGGTCGCCTTCATGAGCATGAGCCGCAATAATATGGCAAACTTCAGGAGGCACTCCGCACTCTTCAGCAAGTGAGACACCTGAAAAGGGGTGCCTAAGATATTTACCATACTTTCCCTGGAAAGCATTGCCATTCTTGTCAAGTTCATATTCGAGAAGCTTCCCGACATCGGCAAGTATAGCTCCCGCGATCAGCACATCCATATTAACCGGCAGATCGGAGCCAAAGAACTGGTTCATTTTATCTCCGCTCTCCTTTGCCACGTGAACCACGCACCTCTTATGGGCCATAAAGCTTACCTTCAGATCAGGTCCGCATAAGAGCGTGAAAGGTATTCTTTCAAGATCATCAGGCTTCAAAACGCTTCTTTCCAATGCCAGCTCCCATGTTTTTGCAGTTTTCTCCCTGAGCTCCGGGTCCTTTATCCATTCGAGTTCAGGCCATAGATTCTTTACCTTTTCGTTCATATTAAGTCCTTTAATTCTTCAGCTTTGCAATAATCGCATCTGTCATCTCAACAGTAGAGGCGGCTCCGTTTTTTATCACTTCAGGTTTTCCCTGCATCTTCATCATGTCATAAGTTCTTACCCTGCCCTCTTCAATCACACTGGCAATTGCCTTCCTGATAATATCGCAAAGCTTCTTTTCCCCGAGATAATCGAGCATCATGCAGGCCGATTCTATCATGGCGATCGGGTTTACAATCGGAACTTCATATCCCGCATATTTTGGCGCTGAACCATGAGTTGGCTCAAAGACAGCAATACCATCAGATGAGAATTGTGCGCTGCAGGCAAATCCAAGTCCGCCAATAAGGCCGGCAAAACCGTCTGAGGCGATATCCCCGAACATGTTGCCGGCAACGATTACACCATAATCTTCCGGGTTCTTTGTCATCCACATCATCTGTGCATCAATATTTGTATTCACCAACCTGATCTCCGGGTATTTGCTTTTCTGAATTTCCTTTGCAAGCTTCCACATAAGACCCGATGTCTCGCGTATGACATTAGGTTTTTCACAGACAGTCACTGATTTATACCCATATTTTTTTGCATAATCAAATGCAGCTTCGAGAATTCTCATCGTAGCCTTCCTGGTAAATATCCTTGCCGAAATTGAAAGTTCATCGACAGGAACTTTCCCGAAGTTTTCCCTGAATTTAGGATGAAAAAGTAGAGCCTGGTAAACGTTCTCAGGCGGATTGGTCCATTCGACTCCTGAATAAAGGCATTCTGTATTCTGCCTGAAAATAACCACATCGATAAGCGGCTCTTCAATTGTATTTCCACTCCCCCTTCGAATGAAATTCAAAGGATTTCCTTTGTACGACTTGCATGGGCGCACACAGATGTCAAGGTCGAAATACTGCCTTAATCCGACAATCGGGCTTGAATAGGTATAACCTTTCCCCTGCAATGATGGATCAAGTTCAGCTTTTGCCTCGTCATTTGGTTTGGATGTAATCGCACCAAACAAGGCTATTTTATATTTCTTAATCAGTTCAATAGTCCTGTCGGGAAGAGGATTACCTTCTCTACGCCAGAATTCCCATCCGATGTCGCCATAAATATATTCAGCATCGAATCCTGCTTCATTTAGAACCCGGAGAGCTTGTTCAAGAACAATGGCACCAATTCCGTCACCAGGGAGAGCAACAATTGTTCTTCTTGCCATAGTATTAAATAATTTATAATTAAGTAATAGTAAATATAACTAAAATTTAGTGTTCATCCACATGTATAATTTTTCAGGGTTACAGGGTTAAGAGGAAAAAAATAATACCTTTGCCGCTTAATTCTGTGTTACAATATTTAGTGTATGGGAGTTTTTGCCGGCCTTAAGCCATCAACCGTCTGGACATATTTTGAAGAGATTTGTATGATCCCTCGCTTATCAAAGCACGAACAGCAGATACGGGCATACCTTCTCGCTTTTGCAAAGCTTCATGTACTTGAAGCCAAAGAAGATAAAATCGGCAATATTCTTATAACAAAGCCTTCATCCATTGGTCTGGAAGGAAGGAAAACAGTTGTTCTTCAGAGCCATATGGATATGGTTGGTGAGAAAAATGCCGATCATCCGCACGATTGGAATAAAGACCCGATTATCCCCGTTGTAACAAACGGATGGGTAACAGCACAGGGAACAACGCTCGGAGCAGACGACGGAATGGGGATAGCTTCAGCATTGGCCATACTTGCAGATAAAGATATTAAAGCCGGAAAGATTGAGTGTCTCTTTACAGTCGATGAAGAGTCCGGCATGACCGGAGCCATTAATCTTGAACCGGGCTTCTTTTCAGGAAGAATACTTTTAAACCTTGATTCTGAAGATGAAGGAATCCTTTATATAGGATGCGCAGGCGGAATGGATACTGTGGGAACAATAAAATATAGTCCTGTACCAGCAGATAAGAATAATAAGGCACTCGCAATATCACTTACAGGACTTCATGGAGGTCATTCAGGTGACGAAATACATAAAGGTTTCGGCAATTCCGTAAAAATAATGAACAGGCTGCTATGGAATCTTGCCAATAATTTTAAAATATCTGTAAGCTCATTTGACGGTGGTAACCTGAGAAACGCAATACCCAGGGAAGCTTTTGCAACAATTACAGTTGAAAGTTCAGTAATTGATGTAATAAAGGAATGGATAGAAAATTTCCAGGAGCTAATGCTTGAAGAATTCAGAGATATTGAGAAGGATATTAAAATATCGGTAAAAGAGTGCACTCTTCCTCAGTTTATTATGGACAAAGAGAGTCAGGAAAAGCTTCTCAATTCGCTTACATGCTGTCCTCACGGAGCTATAGCATGGTCGAAGGAAATGGATAACCTGGTAGAGACATCAACCAACCTCGCATCAGTAAAGTTCACCGGAGAAAATACTATTCAGATTGCTACAACACAAAGGAGCTCGATTGAATCTTCAAAGCACGATGTTGGTGCAATGGTTGAGACTTGCATGAAGCTTGCAGGCGCCGAAGTAGTTCATTCAGATGGTTACCCAGGCTGGAGACCTAACATGTCTTCAGAAATATTAAAAAGCACTCTCAGTTCGTACAAGAAGCTTTTTGGAAAAGACCCATATATACGTGCCATTCATGCCGGTCTGGAATGTGGACTGATCTACGAGAAATTCAAGGGAATAGATATGATCTCGTTCGGCCCGACTATCAGGGGAGCACATACGCCCGAAGAAAAGATCGAAGTAAAAACTGTCCAGATGTTCTGGGACCTTCTTATCGATGTAATCGGAAATATTCCGCTCAAGCAGTAGCTGGTTTAAAACCTTATCTGCTCCACTGCATTCAGCTGTTTGCTATAAATTCTTCCTTTCCTGCCCCGCATAACGGACATACAAAGTCGGCAGGAAGATCATTAAAATCCACTCCGGGTACTATCCCGGATGAAGGATCGCCTTCAGCCGGATCATAAACATATCCGCAAACTGAACATTTATAGCTCTCCATCAACTCCATGTTATTCTATTTTTATTTTTCTTACAACGTCGATAACTGTACCATCCACCCATTTAATTGCCGCAACAGTCATATCCTCGAATTCTGCCTTCTTTGGCTTTCCGCAGATTCTTTCAGCTTCATCCTTAAGTTCCTTTATTGTCCGGATTGGCATTCCGCTGCCCTTTAAGCTCCTGATCAAGTCTTTGCGAAGCGGGTTAATGGCTATTCCCCTTTCGGTTATGATAACATCAATCAGCTCACCAGGGCCGCAAAGCGTCGTAACCTCGTCGACAATTACAGGGATCCTGTCGCGGAACAGAGGTACAGGCACGATGACATTCCGTGCGTGAAGGCAATTCTGCCATCCTCCTATGCCATGAAGCAGGTATCCGTCAGAATGAGTTACAACATTCCCGTTGAAGTTCAGGTCTATTTCAGTTGCACCCAGTATCATTATGTCCATCATGCTCGTCAGGTTTCCTTTTGAATGGAAATTATAAGCATTGAATACGGAGTATGGAATATGGTTTGGATTGTTTTCAACAGATTTTACAGCATCTAGGTCAAATGCCTGGGCATCAAGAATATATCCCATTCTACCCTCTTCCAGCATTTTAACCATATATTTAGTGCTGCCACCGAAACCGAATTTTGATTTCCAGCCTTTCTTCTTAAGTATCTCATCAACAAATACCGCTATGGCAAGGGAAGTCCCTCCGGCTCCGGCTTGCATTGTCACGCCGTCTTTCAGAATGCCGGATTTCTCGAGAAAAGAAGCTGTAAGTTCAGCGATCAGAAGTCTGTCGGGACTTTTAGTGACCTGGGTAGTGCCTGAGACAATCTTTTCGGGAATGCCAATTTTATCCACAACAACTACATAATCAACATAGTTGCCTTCAATT
>PMIG01000156.1 GCA_003157055.1 Bacteroidales bacterium
TTCTCTGCAGTTACACGTATACTCTGTCCGTTTACAATAAGTTTCCCGTCCTTTACTTCCACTTTCCCATCGAACTTACCATGCACGGTGTCGTAAAGGAGCATGTAAGCAATATAATTTACTTCGAGGAGGTCGTTGATCCCTACTATCTCCATATCGTTCCTCTTCATGGCAGCCCTGAATGCCAACCGGCCAATCCTGCCAAAACCGTTGATACCTACTTTAATTTTTGACATACCTATATAATATTATGGTTAATAAATCGAACGACAAAATTAATAAATTCTATGATTTAAGCAATATCAAGGGATGCTCTGTGCTTCTTTTTTCTTTTTGAAGAGGTTTGCAAACTTAGTATCCTCGGGATGCAGCGGATCAACGATAACTCCGAATCTGTAACTAACAAATAATGAGAAAAATATTGCCTTATTGTCGGAACTATACATTATCGGGACTTTCTTTGGAAATGCATTAATCTGGGCGCCGATTTCTATAGCATGTATCACCTTGTCTTCCTTGCTGTATTCGAAATTAAATCCTCCTTTCGCATATAATCCGGGGAAGACTTTGATTTCGCTCAAGCCCTTGGTAAATGAGGCCCTGTCATAGATATCAGTTGGCAGGTCCTTTATATCAAATTTTTCTTCCTTGAGGATTACATCACCGCTGACAACGTAGATGATCCTGTAATATATTGGTTTAGCCAGTGCAATCACAGGGCCTGCTGAATAAAAATACCTAATGGCTACACCACCCAGATCCTCTTTTTTGAATATTTCATGCTGGTGACCAATACCTCCCCTAAGAAAGAATACGGAATTAAGCTTACCATAGATAAATGACCCTGTACCTGTGGTATAAGGATTATACATCTTGTATTCCTTTGGATGCTTCAGCGTCCCGATATCAAACTCGAGGATGCTTTTATTGAGGAAATTAATTCGCTTAGCCTCGCGATAACTTAGACCGAGCCCGTCTGAATTAAGGAGTAAGCCTAATGATTTTTCGTTACGGAAGAATACTTTTTGCTGCTCATTCAAATCTCCCTGAGCCCTGAGCCAAACACCCCCGCACAAAAGAAAAACCGCCATTACAAGCAGCTTTTTCATATTGAGCAACTTATAATTGTGAGATTAAATATGCCGCAATCAGCCGCGATGACTGTTCTGAGTTGTCTCAGCATTTGATCTATATGCAGGACATGTCTTGTTGTTGCATGAACTTACTGCCAAGGCAAGAATAAAAGTAATAACCAGTAATACAGCAATTTTTTTCATAGAAAAAATTTATAATTATACTACAAAAATAAACTTTTCGTCATAAAAACAATCTTTATGCCGTAAATAATATTTCTGAACATTTTTTTCCGGCAAGTACCTGCCTTGCCAAAAGCCAAAAACATAAGCTTAAACAAGTAAACGTCGGAAAGGGTTCAAAAATTACATCTGACGGAATAACTTTTTTGATCTATTTTTGTTTGTGATAATAATAGCAGTAGTTTTAAACATGAACAAAAAGATTCTTAACATTATAATATTTGCTTTTCTCATGACTACCGGATCGTTTTCACAGGAATCACTCCCTTTAAACTCTCTGAATAAGGCAGAATCAGAAGTGATCAAGAATAGGGGAACAGAAACACCCTTTACGGGCAAGTTCACCAACACCGTTGATAAGGGAACATATATCTGCAGGCAATGTGGAGCAGCACTTTATTATTCTTCATCAAAATTTGAATCCGGATGCGGCTGGCCAAGTTTTGATGAGGAGATAAAAGGCGCCGTGAACAGATTCCCTGATCCCGATGGGCTCAGGACAGAAATAACATGCGCCTCTTGCGGTGCTCATCTTGGACATGTTTTCACGGGTGAAAAGCTGACTTCCAAGAATGCACGCCATTGCGTTAATTCAGTATCTCTCGACTTTGTTCCGGCAATCTTAGAAAAAGGAAGATACGGAACTGCAATTTTTGCAGGAGGATGTTTCTGGGGAGTTGAATACTATCTTCAGAAATCTCCGGGCGTAATTTCAGTTACATCCGGATATACAGGAGGACATGTGAAAAATCCTTCATACAAGGAAGTATGCACCGGCACCACTGGTCATGCTGAGGCTGTAAAGGTGATCTATGACCCGACTAAAACATCTTATGAAAAGCTGCTCAGACTTTTCATGGAAATACACGACCCGACGCAAACCGGTGGTCAGGGTCCGGATATCGGGGATCAGTACCGGTCTGTGATATTTTATCTTAACGATGAACAAAAAGCAATTGCTGAAAAGGATATAAGCCTGCTTAAATCAAAAGGTTATAAAGTAGTTACCGAAGTAGTCAAAGCATCTGAATTCTATGATGCTGAGAAATATCACCAGGATTACTATTTCAATAACGGCAAAGTACCCTACTGCCATGGGTATGTGAAAAGGTTCTGACAGATTCTTAAAAAGTCTTAAAAAATCGTTGATTTATTGCTTCCGGGAATTACAATCAATTAACTTTAACGGGTATAAGTTGATTTCTTTCCGGTACTGATGAACTATAATAACTATCACAGAAAATCTCCTGTCAGCCGCAGGATAATGGTCTGGTTTTTTATTCTGGGGATGCTCTGCTGCATTCTAATTGTTTATTCCGGCAAAAAGGCACTTAATTCTTCATCCACAGACAAATATTGCATCTCATGCCATGTCCATCCCGATGCTGATCAGAGCTGGAAATTATCAACACATTATAATAATAGAACAGGAAATATTGTGCATTGCACTGAATGTCACTTACCTCCTAAAGGTCATGGTTACTTCATGGCTAAAGCAAAGCATGGATTAAAGGATGCATATGGTTACTATTTCAAGCATAGAACTGATATTGACTGGCAGAAGAAGAAGCTTCTCGAAAATGCAAGGGGATACGTTTATGAGAATTCATGCGTTGAATGTCATCAGAACCTCTTCCCCGTAACCTTATCGGTAAACGGGGGGAATGCCCACCTTCTTTATACTACCAGCAAAGAGCCGGTGAGCTGCCTGAACTGCCATATAAATGTTGGCCATTATGACAAGAATGCTGCACTTCATGCCCATGATACGAATTTCGGAGTCACTGTCACTTCCACAGAACCTCCCTTTGCTGAACCGGCAAAACCTGAGGGATTCGAGAGCTTTACTGAGATGATACCTGGCACAAGGGTCTCCTTTGAAATGATTGCACTGCCGGGAGGAACTTTTAAAATGGGAAGCCCCAAGGATGAACCCTTTCGAAAGGCTGATGAGGGACCGGTAAGAAATGTTGCTCTTTCAAAATTCTGGATCGCGAAGAATGAGGTCACATGGGATGAATATATGGCATTCTTCAGAGCTACAGCTTCTCAGGGGAGAACCGAAGGACAGATTGTTACCAACAAAAAAACCGATGCTATCAGCGGTGCAACACCTCCATGGGGGGCGCCTGACCAGGGATGGGGTAAAGCTTCTCGGCCGGCCATAACAATGTCGTGGTACGCAGCCAATGTATATTGCCAATGGCTCTCCAAAGTTACGGGAAAGAGGTACCGTCTTCCTACTGAAGCTGAGTGGGAATACGCTTGCAGGGCAGGTACCGAAACACCATACTTTTTTGCCGGTAACCCGAAAAAATTTACAACAAAGGGATTTTTCAGGAAGCTTTTTGGCCCTGACACAACAGGAATTGCTTCAATGGTTGTATATTCCGTTAACAGCCCCTCAAAAACTGAGGAACCTTCATTTGTCAGAGCTAATCCATTCGGACTTAAGAACATGGCTGGTAATGTCGCGGAATTTTGCTCTGACTTTTATTCAGCCGACTACTATAAATCTGATTCTTTACAGGTCAATCCAAAAGGTCCTTTAAATGGACAGGAGCATGTTATAAGGGGAGGATCATTCAAGAGCGATGCAAGTGACCTCCGAAGTGCTGCCCGCGACTTTACGAAGACAAAAGCGTGGCTGGTGACCGACCCGCAGATGCCTAAAAGCAAATGGTGGTATTCCGATTGTATCGATGTGGGATTCAGAGTAGTATGTGAACCCGATACCACCGTCGTAAAATAGATCAAATTGAAATTTGAATAAAAATGAAAAACATAGACAGAAGAAAATTCATCAGCAATGCTGCCCTGGCAGGGGTTGGAATAGCCGGTGCAGGTGCCCTGCTGTCATCATGTAAAAGGAAAATTGAAAACAAGGATCTTGGCCTGCCTCCCATTCTGAAGGGTGCTCCCAAAGGTAAAAAGCTGAGGGCAGGACTAATTGGAGCCGGAAACAGGGGAACCGGTGCAGCAATAAATTTTATAAGCGCCGGACCCGATCTTGAAATAGCAGCCCTGGCTGATGTATTCCAGGATAAGATTGATGCCTGCAGAGCAAGGTTCGACTCTTTTCACCTGCCAATACCGGCCGGAAACTGCTTTACCGGTTTTGATGGTTACAAGAAGCTCATGGCTCTTCCCGACATTGATGTTGTGATCCTTGCCACACCTCCCCAGTTCAGACCGGAACATTTTCTTGAAGCCGTTTCAACCAACAAGCACGTCTTCATGGAAAAACCTGTTGCTGTAGACCCGGTCGGAATAAGATCAATAATCACTTCAGCAAAAAAAGCCGAAGCAATCGGACTTAATGTTGTAACCGGAACACAGAGACGCCACGAGGGAGATTATATCGAGACCTTTAAGCAGGTAATGGACGGTGCCATTGGAACGATAACCTCCGCAAAGGCCTTCTGGAACCAGGAGCATGTATGGTTCCGCGAACGCGAACCGGGATGGAACGATATGGAATACATGATCCGAAACTGGAATAATTTCTGCTGGTTGTGCGGTGATCATATTCTCGATACTCATGTCCATAATATTGATGTTATTAACTGGTTCCTTGGAAAACACCCTGAAAAAGCTATCGGTTACGGGGGAAGGGCCAGACGCGTTACTGGCGATCAGTACGACTTCTTCAGTGTGGATTTTGATTATGGCGACGGTGTAAGTTCTCACAGCATGTGCCGCCAGATCGATAGTTGCGTTACCGCAACCGGTGAATTCATTATGGGGACCGAAGGATATACAAACTGCAAGGATACAATCTGGGATCTGAAAGGTAATATAAAGTGGCAGTTCAATTACCCGCTGGACGAAAATGGGAAAAAGATGGATCATGTTCTTATCCCTGAGTACGTGCAGGAACATATGCACCTCGTATATGCCATCAGAACTGGCAATTATGTAAATGAGGCTGAACAGACTGCCATCTCCACTCTTACGGCTATCATGGGACGAACAGCTGCCTATACCGGAAGGGTTATTACTTGGGACGAGATATTCAAATCGGATATGGACCTTGGCCCTTCAAAGGTTGAAATGGGTCCTGTTAATATGACTTTCGAAGTCCCTGTTCCAGGAACACCGGTTATAAGTACGGTAACACCTGCATTCAAAGGTCAGATAATTTAAACTGATTGTTAAATATGCTATTGATCATGCACCATCCGGAATAGAAAAAATACAATAATTATGTTTTCACTGGTAATCCCGATATTCAATGAGGAAAAGCTAATCGATGATCTGCTCAGGCGGACAATCCCTTCAATTGAATCATTCGCAGCAGATTATGAAGTAATCTTCGTTGATGACGGCAGCACCGACAAGAGTGCAGAAAAAATTCTCGCATGGAGGAAAGGGAATGAAAAGATAAAACTTCTTTCCCTCTCAAAGAATTTCGGACATCAGGCTGCATATACTGCTGGACTTGAAAATGCAAGCGGTGACATTGTTGCGATGATGGACGGCGATCTCCAGGATCCTCCTGAACTTCTTTCACTGATGTACCGGAAGATTACTGAAGAGGATTATGATATCATTAGCGGGAGGAGAACCGGAAGAAAAGGTAGTCGCGGACGCATCCTCTATTCGGTCCTCTTCCATTCGATCTTTACGAACATTGGGGAACTCAGGGACATGGATAATTATGGCAACTATTCCATGATGAATAGAATTGCCCTTAATGCACTGCTTTCAATGAAGGAAAAAGTCAGGTATCTTCCTGGGCTGAGATCATTTATCGGATTCAGGCACGGCGATGTGGAGTTTGTAAGAGATGACCGGTTCAGGGGCAAGTCCAAGATGAACCTTCGCAAACTTTTTGTCCTTGCTGCCGATGCTATTTTTTCTTTTTCCAGGTTCCCTATACGTATATGCCTTTTACTTGGAACCCTGGGAACCATCGTCTTCATGGGAGCCGGAATTTATGTTCTTATTTCCAAGATTACAGGCAGCGCTGTACCCGGATGGTCATCAACTATGCTAAGCATATATTTCCTGGGGTCAATACAGCTTGTCTTTCTGGGGATACTTGGGGAATATATTTTCAGAAGTTATAAGGAATCACAGAATCGTCCTGTCTATTTTGTAAGGAAATATTTTGGCGTGAGCCGGGAAAAATGATGAAAGAGACAAGATTGAAATATATCTTCCTTGCAAGTTCAGCGTTTCTCCTAATCGTCATGCTCCTTATGAGCAGGAATGCCGGTATATCTTGCGATGATGTACTTCATTACCATCAATCTGAAGCCGTTTATAACTATTTCGCAACACATGGAGCCGATCAGGCTGCATTGCAGACGCCTGTAAACCACCTTAAGTATTACGGACAATCGTTTGATAATTTTGTTACAGTACTCATCAGGTGGCTGAGGATTGATGACGTGTTCGGCTTTCGTCACTTGATGAGCTCCCTGGCAGGATGGCTGACAATTTTTATTACAGCTCTTCTTGCTATCTGGTTATCAGGTTACAGGACTGGCATTCTGGTAATTCTCCTCTTTGCTGTTTCTCCGACATTTCTTGGACACACCCAGAATAATCTTAAAGATATCCCTTTTGCACTTGGCTATATATTAAGTGTATATTTTACACTTAAAATTCTTTTACCGGAGAAAAGAGTGCGCTTTTATGAAATCCTGTTGTTAATTCTCAGCATTTCATTTACTTTAAGTATAAGGGCAGGAGGGCTTCTGATGATTTGTTACCTGTTCCTGTTTTTTTTCATATGCCTGGTTTACAGGTATTTTATCAACGGCAGGATTGACTGGTCAGATATCTTGAAGAAATTAATGATTTTAATACTGGTTGCCGGTGCCTCTTTCTTTCTTTCTATCCTTCTGTGGCCATTCGGGTTGCAGGCTCCGGTTAAGAATGTGTTTGCATCCCTTAATTTTATGTCGCATTTTCCAGGGACATTCAGGGAGATATTTGAAGGAAGAACAGAATGGACGGATTACATGCCCTGGTACTACCTTTTGAAATATATGGCAATTACTATCCCAGTTATTGTGCTTGCCGGAACCCTGGTTTTTATCCCGTTTATTAAAAGAATAGTTTCAGATGGAAAAACCCTTTCCTGGTTGTTTCTATTATTCACCATCCTTTTTCCAATCTTGTTTGTGATAATTGAGAGACCAAATATTTATAGCGGGTGGCGCCAGTTCCTGTTCGTTTATCCTCCCATGATAGTAGTTTCGGCAGCAGGATTCAACTATCTTTTTGATTTTCTGAAGAACAGATATGCAAAATGGATTCTTTTTGCTGTACTGTTAGTTCTTGCTATTCATCCTGTACGATACATGGTGAATAATAAAGCCTATTTTTACCTCTATTACAACCAGTTTACGGGAGGACTGAAGGGTGCTTATGGCAATTATGAAACCGATTATTATTATACCGGACAGACTGAAGCATCCGGGTGGCTCATTAACTACTTAAAAACTAATAATATTGATTCCTCCAGGGTTATTGCCACTTTCCCTGTTGACTGGCAGTTCAGAAATACTCCTTCTGTAAAAACATCCTGCTGCAGATATGAGGAGAGAAGCGAGTCAGACTGGGACTACGCAATAATTACAAACCGGTATATACCGCCCTTTATGCTAAAAGCCGGATCATGGCCCCCTTCTAACGTAATTCATGTTGTTTATGCCGACAGGATTCCGGTCTGCGTTGTTCTGAAACGCAAATCAAAAGAAGATTTCCTAGGATATAATTCACTTGAAGAACATCGTAGCAGCGATGCTGTAAAACATTTTACCAAGGCCCTGAAAATTGATAATAGCGATGAAATGATTTTTTATA
>PMIG01000152.1:0-1820 GCA_003157055.1 Bacteroidales bacterium
GAGGTCAAGATACCAGCCAAGTTTTTTCAGAATAGGAACCTTGTGAGTTTCAACAAATTCTATAAGTGCGCCATCCGGATCTTCAATATAGGCAAAATGACCAGCTGCTTCCCCCATGTCAAAACTGTTACCCTCGTAACTTTTTTTAGTATCAACCGTGAATGGGAAACCTTTTTCTGAGCAATAATCTCTTATTTCATCCATTCCCTGTATATCAAAGCAAAGGTGTATGAATCCCGGATCACCCCNNTTGCTGAACGGGCCGGTTACAGGCTCAGATAGTTTTAGCAGGACTCTTCTGAAACTGCCTTTTCCTCCCGGCAAACCGGCGAGGTCGGGAAATTCTCCTGTTTTGTCATATACAACAGTATCGTAACCCAGAATATCAGAATATAATTTCTTTGATTTGTCAATGTCGGAGACTCCTATCAAAGCTCCATATGTTCCGCCTGTCACCTTGTGTTCATTAAGAAACCACGAATCTCCTGTGACAATCTGGAAAATATTTCTGTAAGGGTCCATTACAAAGAAGGTTTTTTCCCCGTCAGGACCTGAAGCAGGTTCATTTAAAATTGAAATGCCATTATCTTTGAAATATGAATAGGCATCATTGATATTCTTTGCTTTTATTTTGCATGATATGATACCCAGGTCGCCAAGCCTGATTTCTTCTTTAATGGTCAATGGTTCTCTACCTTTGTGCTGCCAGATCTCAAAACCTCCTCCACCCTGGAGGTTTACAGCAAGTACAGCATGCCTTCTTCTCGGCTCACCGCCGGTGTAAGGGAGCATAAGTTTTGCCTCAGCTTCATCTTCAAAGATCCTGCAATCCATCCCGAATTGGCGAATATACCATTTCCAGGCTTCCTCTACATTTTTAACGCCGATTCCTATCTGTTGAATCCCGCAAATATTGTATCCTTTCATTTCTCTGTAATTTATTAGGTTGATTTTATTCTGTCACCGATTCTGAAAAAAAGCCATGGCCATATTCTTCTGATATATAGCATAATAAGTTCTGAACTTCCAACAAGTATTTCCCGTTTATTCCTGATAATTCCTCTGATGATGGTTCTGGCAGCTTTTTCCGGGGAGATTCCCTTGTTTAGTCCATCATCCATTCTTCCATGCTCTTTACCTTCATGGTCAAGAGCATGAATGGAGATGCTTGTTCTAACCCTTCCGGGGATGATGACGGATGTTCTTATATTATTTGGTTTATTTTCGAGATAAAGAGTTTCAAAAAAGCCATGCAAGGCCTGCTTTGAAGCTGAATAAGCCGATCGGAGAGGGAATCCGAATCTACCGGAGATGCTGCTGGTGGCAGCAATATGTCCTGATTTCTGCCTGATCATATATGGCAAAACTGCTTTGGTAAGAGCAATTGTTCCGAAATAGTTTATCTCGAAAATTTTTCTGTCGAGCCATAAGGGAGTCTCATCAATTCTTGCCCTCTGACTTATACCGCCAATATTAATGAGATAATCGATTTTACCAGATCCCTTCAGCTGCTGATCAACAATGGAGACGATTCCTGAAGTATCCGACAGATCAAAAGGCACGCATGAAATTTTTGAATCACCGGGGCAGGCAGCTTTAACTCTTTCAAGCCCTGGAAGATCATTCGATGAAATAATCAGAATGGCTCCTCTACTGACGAACTCATAAACCAGAGCCTCACCGATACCTGAAGATGCTCCGGTTATCCAGGCTCTTTTCCCATCAAACATATTATTTTTTCTCATTTCTATAAGCTTGCCACAAGATTTATAAGCTCATCATGATTTTTCTTAAGAGTAAGGTACTCCTGGTTATTACTT
>PMIG01000152.1:1857-10092 GCA_003157055.1 Bacteroidales bacterium
GAACTGGATATCCTTAATCTTTCTTACCTGGAAATTGGGTATCTCCAACAGGATAAGGTTGAATATATTACCATAGATAAACAGAGGCAGGGCTGCTATCAATCCTGCAAAGCCGGCAATTAGCCAGCCAAGGGGGTGTTTCTTTTTAGCAAGAAGCCTGTAATCAATATTCAGCGCTTTAGCTTTTTCCTTAACCTGAAGACTGAAGGTACAGATCTTTTTATACAACTCCAGATTCTTAACCTTAAGCCGGTTTAATTTTTCAATGAGTATCCTGTCCCTGAAAAGTTTAGGGAACTGTACCTTATCGCTAAAACGGCCGTTGATAATATTCCTGAGCTCGTCAATTGCTTCATAATCTTCTTCAGAATCGATATGGACCATTATCCTTTTCATTTCAAAAGAAAGCTTGCTCCTGAGTTCATTGAGTGCAATTTCAGGGCTTTTCCTATATAATTCGTTGAATTCTGAAACCTCGATAGGTCTGCCGTAGACGACAGTCACTACCTCCCTGTATCTGCTGTAGTGCGAGTATTCAAGCCCGACAGGAATAATTTTAATATTCAGTTTGAAATCCGAAGCCTCTTCAGCCTGGAATGCTATCCTGCAGATTCCTTTTTTAAGTTGCCTGAGCTTCCTGAATCCCTCATGATTGCCCTCGGGAAGCACAACAAGGCCATTTTTGTTCCGGAGTACATCGATTGTCTTGTCAAAAATCTCATCATTGCCTGTCACGCTTCTAAAGCCGTCCCTGATCCTGTAAACGGGAAGGATTTTAATAAAATAGAGAAGCGAAGCAATAACTTTCTTTTTGAAAATATCGGCACGTGCAAGAAAAACAGGCTGTCCTTTAAGGGTAAACAGAACAGCAAGGGCATCCATCAGGGCATTCTGATGGTTTGGAGCAAAAATAAGATGATCCTCGGGATTGAGGTGTTCACGTCCGATGACAATAATCCGTCTGTAAAATACATTATTGTGCCAGAACTGTAAGCACCCTTTTAATATCGCATACCCGAAAGAATAATTCTCAATGTTTTCCTTACCCATTTTTAAAAAATAAAACGCTTTCAGAATAGTGGGATCTGAAGCTTAAGATGTGATGCAAGTTAAAAAAAATGAATGTGAAGTGTAAGAGATACACTTGTTTTCCTGACCCTTAATGAAATATTAAGTCTTTATACCACCATCTTAACTATCGCCAAGATCGCCATGCCATTTATCGATAATCCGCCGTTCCTTTTTTGTTGGCCGGCCGGTTCCTTTCTTCCGGTAGCCGACAGGGGCAGTCTGACGAATTTCGAGTTTTACCTTTTCAGCGACAGAAGTGAGGTCCTCAATATAATTCGATACAAGCTTTGCTGGCTGACGGTTTTCGACTGGCATAATAACCTTGAATACAAATGATACAGGCGGCTTTCTGACAGTAATGATACTATTGCCTGTAATATCCCTTGAAGGCTTAACCGGAGAACCATCAACAAGTATCCTGTTCATCCTGCATGCATCTGAAGCAAATCCCCTGGTCTTATAAAGTCTCACAGCCCAGAGAAATTTATCGATCCTGACACTCTTGCTGTCATTCATATCCCTGGGCATTTTGATTTCTCCGTATCTCCGGGTTCAGCTTTTTCGTTGTCGGTAATTTTACCGACATTGTTAAAAGATGTCATTGTAAGTTCAGCACCTGATGTGCTGAACGATTTAATCATTTCGATTACGATAGTTATCCGGGGGGTAAGAAGATCCTTTTCTTCGTCAGTCCATTTACCAAGGACATAATCGATCTGGGTACCTTTTATGAAGCTGTTTCCGATCCCGATCCTAATCCTGGCATAATCATTTGAACCAAGGACTTCATTTATATGAGCCAGGCCATTGTGGCCGCCGGGGCCTCCCTTTGCTCTCATTCTTATACTGCCGGCAGGAATGGCAAGGTCATCAACAATTACCAAAAGGTTCTCAAGAGGGATATTCTCCTTGTTAAGCCAGTACCTTACGGCATTGCCGCTCAGGTTCATAAAAGTGGAAGGTTTCAGCAGGATCAGAATACGACCCTTTGTTTTTACCTGGCAAATTGCACCATAACGCTTATCAATAAAATAAGCATTGGATGCCTTTGCCATGGCATCCAATACTATAAATCCTATATTATGGCGGGTATCAGCATATCCGTCACCAATATTTCCCAGGCCAACTATCAGATATTTCATTGTGCCTGATTTTTATTGAATATTAGCCTTTTTTCTCTTTTTCTTTTCCTTTCTCTTCAGCAGGAGAAGCAGCAGCATCAGCAGCTTCAGCACCTTCGCCACCTTCAGCAGCAAGTGCAGCAGCAGCTTCAGCGGCTTCTTCTTCCTCAGTTTTCAGTGCAACACGTGATGTTGCTATAGAAACTACTGTCGTGATTTTAGGATCGAGAAGTTCTATTTTATCGAATGAAAGTTCACCGACTTTTATTGAATGATGAATCTTGAGGTTTGTGACATCAATTACAAGATCTTCAGGCAGGTCATTTGCAAAACCTTTTACCTTCAGGTGCCTTCTCTTTACGATAAGTTTACCACCTGCTTTAACACCTTCGGCATCACCAGTGACAGTTACAGGAATATCAATAATAACAGGCTTATTATCAAATATCTGAATGAAATCAGCATGAATAATCTTGTCGGTTACCGGATGGAATTGTAAATCTTTAAGTACTGCATTAAATATCTCTCCTTCAAGATCAAGTTTTACCAGGTGAGCTTCATGGGTATAAACAAGATTCTTAAAGGTGTTTTCATGAGCTTCGAAATGGACATTTGCATCTTTTCCATAAATAACACAAGGCACATTCCCGGCTTTCCTTGCTTTCCTGGAGCTTTTCTTGCCAAGTTCTTTTCTTTTTGATCCTTTGATCTCAATTGTCTTCATCAGTTTATTTGTTACTGTGCTACTCAAAGCTGCTTCTCCGGCAACTCCCCATCGCACGTTAGACATATAAAAAATTGGAGTGCAAATATATTACAAAGGAATCAGAATACAAAATTTGTACTTATTGACTGATTAAGGTTAACTGCCTGGATCGTCTTTGCGAATATCTCGGCAATGGACAGCACTTTTATTTTGCCGGAACTGTTTTTAAAAGGAACTGAATCAGTCACAACGAGCTCCTCTAAAGCTGAGTTGTTGATTCTCTCGATAGCATTTCCCGAAAGGATAGGATGAGTGGCAAATGCCCTGATGCTGTTTGCTCCCCTATCCTTCATCATATCTGCTGCAAGGACCAGCGTGCCGGCAGTATCTACCATGTCATCGATAATCACAACATTTTTCCCCTCCACTTCGCCTATAATTGACATTTCTTCAATTACATTAGGCTTTTTGCGAAGCTTATAGCAAAGCACCATTTCGGCCTGCAGATATCGTGAGTAGGCGTTTGCCCGCTTTGATCCGCCCATATCGGGAGCAGATATCACAAGGTTCTTAAGCTTCAGGTTCTCAATATAAGGTGCAAAAATTGATGACCCGAAAAGATGGTCGACAGGTACGTTGAAAAATCCCTGGATCTGGTCGGCATGCAGGNNGCAGGTCCATTGTAATGACCCTGTCTACACCGGCAGTGCTCAGCAGGTCAGCAGAGAGTTTTGATCCGATTGAGACTCTTGGCCTGTCTTTCCGGTCCTGGCGTGCAAAGCCATAATAGGGAATAACGGCTATTACCTTATATGCCGAAGCTCTTTTAGCAGCATCGATCATAAGGAGCAGTTCAAAAATATTATCTGCCGGAGGGTTTGTGGACTGAACAATAAATACCATATCACCTCGNNACCGATTCATCAAAGCAAGGCTGGAATTCACCATCACTAAAATCCGTGACAGAACTTTTGCCTAGTTCGATGCCAAGTTCTGCTGCAATCTTTTCTGCAAGCTGCTTTGATGATCTGCAGGAAAAAAGTTTCATGGGGGCTTTTCCAAACATTTTCTTGATTTTTTGCTGTTACAATCCTTTTCTACCTGCAAAATTAACTATTCCTGATGATATCAGACCCTGTTTGATAACTTGTTTAAATTTTCCTGAATGAAGCCAAGAATCNNTTCCTTGTTTTTTGATGATGTGATGAATGTGACCGGAAGTGATTCCCATTTTTTCAACATTTCAGCATCATACCGATTGACTGAATCCTTAAAAGCTTCGGTCCCTACTTTATCGCTTTTTGTAAAAACACGTACAAACGGGACCTGATTGATACCGAGGTATTCCATGAAGTTGATATCAGATCTCTGAGGTTTTATCCTTGAGTCAAGAAGCACGAAGAGGCATAACAGATTATCCCGCTTCATAATATATTCCCTGGTATTATGTTGCCATTTTTCCCTGAGTTTGATGGGAACCTTTGCATAACCATAACCCGGTAAATCGACAAGATGCCATTTTCCATTTATTAGGAAATGATTGATTGTCCTGGTCTTGCCCGGATTTACCGATATCTTTGCCAGCCTTGACCAACCGGTAAGCATATTTATCAGCGATGATTTGCCCACATTAGATCTGCCAATGAATCCGAATTCAGGCAGAGATGATGGAGGGCACTGTTTAAGAGTTTCGCTGCTCTTTATGAAGGTGGCTGAGTGGATTATCATCTAAGCAGCTAATTAAGGTCATTGTATGGGAGATCTATCTTTTTGTATCCGAGATATTTGTTCCCAAATAATGTGGTCATTGCTGCAATGATGTCAATATGATCCGGTCCGGCTTTTGCAGTTTTCTTAAGGTAAATAATCGACTTGCCGTTTGACGGTTTGATATACTTACACATTGTGGTATCGAACCGTTCATTGATAAAATTCCCCCGGAAAAACTTCACTTCTGTGTTTTTATCTGACAGGCCAAGATCGATTATGTAGGCACCATTTTTCCTGTAACTATCCTGAATCGTCACAGTTATCTCCGGGTATGGTCCAAAAAGCTTGCCCTCATCTGTAAATTCCTGGAAGAACCTGGTACGCATCCCTTTACTATAGCCTATTTTTGCTTTCAGCTTCCCGTTCCTGTAAAATTGTTTCTGTATACCGTCAATTGTATCATGCTTATAGGGTGTAGTTCTGAACAGCTGACCTTCAAGATAGTACCACCTTACTGAATCCTCTCTGAGGCCATTTTCATACCAGAATGTCTGATAAAGCTGCCCCCCCGCATAAAATGATTTCATAAGTCCTTCCCGGACTCCATTCCTGAATGTAATCTCCTTAATGAGGTTATTTCCGCTTTTGTACTGTACTACGCTATCAGCGGCAGCTATAGCTTCAGGGTTGGTTCCTTCAGCCTTTTTTTCTGATTTCCTGCCTTTGCATCCTGCCAGCAAGGCAATGGATATCAAAATAATTAGTGAGATGGAGCACTTTTTCATGTAATGCAGTAAATTAGTTTTGTTGATTTCCCTCTTCATTTACAAGTATCTCAAGAACCTTTGTATCAGTTACCGGTTCGAGCACCACATCCTTTATCATTGCCGGAAGCAAAACTGTTTCACCCTTGATAACGGATTCCGAGTTGCCATCCCAGCGAATCATGAATTCACCTTCAACACATATATAAATTACAAAGGAATCGATGAGATTATAATCTTTTTCAATAAGTTCGTTAAAGCTGATGATGTTTGTAGTAAAAAACTCACAGTTGACCAGGTTCCTTGTTTTATTCAGGACCGGATTGGCCGCGAACTTTGTTTTCCCTGCTGCATTAAAATCAATTGCGTCGAGTGCAAGATCCGTATGTAATTCCCTGGGTTGACCTTTATTGTTTTTTCTATTCCAGTCATATATTCTGTAAGTGATGTCAGAAGTTTGCTGAATCTCGGCAAGAATAATTCCGGCACCTATAGCATGAATCCTGCCGGCAGGTGTAAAAAAGACATCGCCCGGGAATGGATTTTCAACATTCAGAAGTTTTTCCAGCTCTCCGTTACTCAGTGAATCGACATAAGTATTTTTATCTATGGGCTTTTTAAATCCGGTATATATCTTTGATTCCTTTTTGCTTTCAAGAATATACCACATCTCAGTCTTCCCAAAGGCATTATGCCTCTCCATGGCCATAGCATTGCCTGGATGCACCTGTATTGAAAGATTTTCGCATGACTCAATAAGCTTTATGAGCAGAGGAAATTCTTTTCCGAATTTTGCATATACCGAATCACCGGTTATGTCACCCATGTAAACCTCAATAAGCTCTTCCAGGTTATTCCCGGCAAGAAAGCCGTTACTTATTACGGATATATTTCCGGAAACAGCAGATATTTCCCAGCTCTCGCCATATTTAGCAGAAGGGTCGGCTCTTTTATGATAATGGCTGACAAGAGATGTTCCACCCCAGACTTTTTCTTTTAATAGAGGTTCAAATTTAAGCGGATAGAGTTCTGACATCATGAAAGTATTAAATATTGCTCGAAGTGTTTTTAGTCAGAATTGAAAAGAAAATTTTAGTCGTTCCAAACTTTAGTCACTCCAAACTTTTCATTACTTTTGGTAACAATTGGAGACAAAATTATAAAAAAATGCTGATTGTTGGAATAGCCGGGGGCACCGGTTCAGGAAAAACAACAGTTGTCAATAAACTGATGGATGTTTTTCCGAACGGGGAAATCATTGTAATCCCGCAGGATGCCTATTATAAGGATAGTGGGAATATTCCCCTGAATGAGAGGCAGAAGATCAATTTTGACCATCCTGATTCACTGGAATTCAGTCTTCTGATTGAGCAATTGAACCAGCTTAAGAAAGGGAAATCCATAGAAATGCCGATTTATTCCTATCTCACATGCCTCAGATCGAAAGAGACAATTACAGTCAATCCTGCAAGGGTTGTACTGGTTGAGGGGATACTGATACTTGCCGATCCCGGGTTACGTAAAATGCTTGACATCAAAGTGTTTGTTGATGCTGATGCGGATGATCGTCTGGGCCGTGTAATTACGCGAGATATAGTTGAGCGAGGCAGATCCGTTCTTAATGTCCTTGAGAGATATCATGATACAGTCAAACCCTCACACCTTCAGTTTATTGAACCATCCAAACGATATGCTGATATCATTATCCCCAGAGGTGGTGAAAACCAGGTCGGGATTGAAGTCCTGGTTACAATTATTGAAAAACATTTAAGAAAAACCAGTAAAAATGCTCGATAGTATAAAAATAGAAGATGTCCTGTTTCTGGATATCGAGACAGTTCCGCAGATGCCCTCCATGAACCTGCTTGAACCTGCTGCCCAGGCTCTCTGGGATAAGAAATCAAAATTCTTCAGGACTACCGAGGAAAAAGCAGAAGCAGTTTATGAGAGAGCCGGAATATACGCCGAATTCGGTAAAATAATCTGCATCTCTGTTGGTTATATCAAGGATAAAAATCCTCTCAGTTTCCGGCTGAAATCTTTTTTCGGGGATGAGGAGAATAAAATACTTTCCGAGTTCTCAGCAATGCTCCTGAAATTCTCAAAATCAAAAAAGGATGCTCTTTTATGCGCCCATAATGGTAAGGAATTTGATTTTCCGTACATCGCCAGAAGGATGATTATCAACCGGCAGGTTATCCCTGAAATACTCGATAACGCCGGTAAGAAGCCATGGGAAGTGAAGCTTCTTGATACAATGGACCTATGGAAGTTCGGAGATTACAAGAATTACACTTCCCTTAACCTTCTAACCTCTGTACTTGGGATTCCTTCACCAAAGGATGATATTGACGGCAGCATGGTTGCGAAGGTTTACTATGAAGAGAATGATCTGGGAAGGATAGTCCGTTATTGTGAAAAGGATGTTCTGGCTATAGCACAAGTCCTGCTGCGCTTTAAAAACCTTCCTCTTGTTCAGGATGACATGATTGAATCAGTCACAGTTTTCTAAATCATCCCTATTCCGGTTTATTATCAGCTGATCAGGTCTAGAAGCTCTTTGGTAACTGCCTGCGGATTATCTGCCTGCAACCAATGCCCGGCATTTTTAATTGTCTTAAGTTCTGCAGCCGTAAATATCCTGGTTATTTCAGTTAATTCCCCGCTCTTGATATAATCTGAGTTTTCTCCCTTGAGAAAAATAACAGGAAATCCCGTAATTTGCTGGTTGTCAATTCTCTGAAAAGGGACTCCATCCACGATCTTATCCAGATTATTCAGGAGTGCCCTCGCATTAAGCTTCCACTCGAAATTATTTGATTCGTTTCGGTGAAGGTTTTTCATTATCAGTTCCCTGACTTTT
>PMIG01000152.1:10113-10610 GCA_003157055.1 Bacteroidales bacterium
CCACCCATGCTGTGTCCTGCCAGGGAGAACTTTTTCAACCCAAGGTCAGTCACAAGCTCAAAAATGTCATCGCTCAACGATTCATAATCATGCCTGTCATCATGAGGAGAGTTTCCATGGTTTCTCTGGTCGGGAAGGTACACAGTGCAATGATTGCTGATGTTTTTTGCAATCGTAACCCAATTGTCTGACGATCCATATAAGCCGTGAAGGATTATCAGTGGAGGCCCTGCTCCATATTTCATGTAGAAAAGCTTCATCTCCAGTTACATTGTCAGCTGCCTCTTATAGATTTGGATTGCGTTTTCAAGGCCAAGATAAAGAGCATCGGCAATGAGCGCATGGCCTATCGACNNACCAAGAATGGCCATAAGAATCGTGAGATTCTCATCCCTGGCTTCCACCCGTCTACTGTCATCAGTAAAAGGGGAGACATCTGCGATCATCATGCTATCAAGCATTTCAGGCCATCTTGAGGCAAACATCATGGCAGCTTT
>PMIG01000152.1:10701-18139 GCA_003157055.1 Bacteroidales bacterium
GTAACCCAATTGTCTGACGATCCAAATAAGCCATGAAGGATTATCAGGGGAGGCCCTGCTCCATATTTCCTGTAGAAAAGCTTCATCTCCAGTTACATTGTCAGCTGCCTTTTATAGATTTGGATTGCGTTTTCAAGGCCAAGATAAAGAGCATCAGCAATGAGCGCATGGCCTATCGACACTTCCAGCAGCCAGGGAATATTTTTATGAAAATATGCTAGGTTATCCAGGTTCAGATCATGGCCGGCATTGATTCCCATCCCGGCATTTCTTGCTATTTCTGCAGCTTTGATAAATGGATCGACAGCTTCTGCCGCATTCTGGCTGAAGCCTGTCGCATAAGGTTCGCTATAGAGTTCAACCCTATCAGTTCCCGTAATAGCGGCATTTTCAATATTAACAGGATTGGTATCAACGAACAGGGAGGTCCTGATTCCTGCTTTTTTAAAAGTCGAGACGATGTCGGTAAGAAAACTTTTGTTTTTCAAGGTATCCCAACCGGCATTTGATGTGATAGCATCGTGCCTGTCGGGAACAAGTGTCACCTGGTCAGGCTTTACCGAAAGAACTAGATCGATAAAACTGTCAGTAGGGTTACCTTCGATATTGAATTCGGTCTTGATTATCGGTCTGATATCCAGAACATCCCGATACCTGATGTGTCTTTCATCAGGGCGTGGATGGACAGTTATTCCATCAGCGCCAAAGAGCTGGCAGTTTATAGCGGCATTAAGTACATTAGGAATATTGCCTCCCCTGGCGTTCCTTAATGTTGCAATTTTATTGATGTTCACACTCAGTTTAGTCATATAATAAACAAGTTGATTCTTCGTAATGATATTAGAATGCAAAATTAACAGAACTGTTGTTTTTTTATTACTTTAGTTGAAAATTAACCTATAATGATAGCTGGCGATCTGATTTCCGAGATTATACCTTCACTTAAAACTTCCGATACTGGGCAGACGGCACTGAACTGGATGGATATCTTCAGGATCTCACATCTTCCGATTGTCAATAATCAGGATTTTCTTGGGTTGATCTCCGATACAGATATCTTCGATATGAACCGTCCAGAAGAACCTATTGGGAATCACGAACTTACATTACTTAAGCCTTATGTAACCAGTAATCAGCATATTTTTGAAGTAATAGGCCTCGCAGCCAGGTTAAAATTGTCTGTAGTTCCGGTGCTTGATGAAAACAATCATTTTAAAGGGGTAATAACTACCACCGACCTTATAAAGGACATTGCCGGGTTCTCTTCCATGGATCAGCCAGGTGGAATAATTGTACTCGAAATGATTGAAAGGGATTATTCACTTTCGCAGATTGCGCAGATAGTTGAAAGCAATAATGTAAAGGTGCTGAGTATGTATATCTCTTCCCCGTCCGATTCCACAAGACTTGAGGTTACTCTTAAGGTGAATACTACTGATCTCTTGGCGTTGATAAGAACATTTGAAAGATATAACTATGAAGTAAAAACATGGGTCACCACAAATGATTCGATTGATAGGTTCTATTCCGAAAGATTTGATTTGCTGATGAAATATTTAAATATTTAAAAAATTATGATTCAGCGTGTTGCAATCTTTAGCAAGGATAATAATGAAAAGACCAGGGAAGCTGTAAAAAAGCTGGTTGGAGAATTTCTGCGTCACTCTATTCAGGTCCAGGTGTTTCAGACGGCAAGTGATCCGGGGACCATCAAGGACATGAGGGTAGAATCGTTTATCGACCTTGGCTCCCTGTCGGCTCTTCCTGATATAGTTTTAAGTGTAGGCGGAGATGGTACCTTTCTCGAGACAATGCTCAGGGTTAAGAATCTTGGTATCCCGGTTGCCGGGGTAAATACAGGAAGAATGGGGTTTCTCGCCAACATTCCGGCCGAGGAAATAGGCAATTCAGTCGATCAGCTATGCACGGGCCAGTTTGAATTAGCTGAAAGGACACTTCTTGAGCTATCACACCCTGCCGGCTTATTCGATGGAGTATCGGCTACCGCCCTTAATGAGATCACTATTCAGAAGGCTACCCTTAGCATGATCACGATACATGTGTATGTGAATGAGACCTTTCTGAATACTTATTGGGCTGACGGCTTAATAGTTTCAACTGCTACAGGTTCGACTGCCTATAATTTAAGCGCCGGTGGACCAATCCTTTCTCCTGATGATCAGAGTATTATAATATCGCCAATCTCTCCGCATAATCTGACTATCAGACCCATTGTCATAACGGGCGACTGTAAACTGAAGATGGTTATGGAGGGAAGAACGACGGAGTACCTTGCAACATGTGATTTCAGATTTGGGAAAGTGGCTATGGGAGAGGAAATTCATATCCGGAAAGCCGGATCAAAATTGAAAACCGTCATGCTCAACGGAAGGGACTTCTACAGTACACTGAGGAACAAGCTAATGTGGGGTGCAGACAAAAGGAACTAATTGAATTAAAGTGCCAAAACCTAATGTTGTTTAATATTTGATTATTATATTTGTATCATCAAACAATAAGGTGAATCATGAAAAGGTCCATTTTAGCAATACTGATCATTTGTCTTGCATTTCCCGTTTCCAATGCACAACTCTGGAAAATGAAGAGGTGGGAAGCTTTAGGCGGAATAGGGCCATCATTCTTTTTCGGAGATATAGGTGGATTTTCCAAGACTCAGAATATCCTTGGGTTGCGCGACATGAGCTTTATGCAGACCAGGTTCGATATTAACGGTAACCTGAAATACCGGCTAACAAGGGATATCAACTTAAGACTCAGCCTTACTTACGGATTGTTTCATGCCACGGACATCAGAGGCTCAAATGAGGACCGTAATTTTGAAGCTTCAACAAGCTTTTTCGAACCGGCAGTAATTGGAGAATATTATTTTATAAAAAACTATGCTGAAAACAGTTATTTGTTTATGAAGCAGAAACAGGGCCTTATGAGGGATCTTTTCAAATCGCTCGATTTTTATGCTTTTGCCGGGTTCGGAGGTCTATCCTATAATGTCAAAGGAAATACCGGACTAGTTGCATACGAGGTTGCTCACGGCTTATCCAGCAAAGGATTCACTGAAGTAATTCCTGCCGGATTAGGTACCACTCTTATCTATTCACCAAATCTGAACTTTGGGTTGGAAGTCGGTGGGAGGTATGCATTTTCTGATTATCTTGATGGTTATACTTCACAATATTCCAGGGCGAACGACGTTTATTATTTTTTGAACTTTACAGTTACTTATAAGCTGAAGTCTGGGCCCCATGGTCTGCCCTCACTCAGGTGATAATGAGAGCAATCGGTTTTAATGAAAAGAATACCCTGGATTTTCTTGTTTATCAGCATTTCAATAGCCAGTGCAGGACAACGTAATTCTGATTATGGAGTTCTTGCAGGCATATCATCATATATTGGCGATATAAATCCTAACAGACTGCTCTATTCTCCTCTTCCGGCGGCAGGTGTCTTCTACAGGTATAATCTACATCCAAGATATTCAATCCGCGGAAACTTGTTCTTTGGTGGACTGCATGCAAATGACCACGATTTCAACAACAGCTATCAGCAAACCAGGGGAGCCTCATTTTCAGGCACTGTTGGAGAACTTTCAGCCCAGTTTGAGTTTAACTTCCTTCCCTATTCAACAACAGGTAAACTGTGGAACTTTTCTCCATATTATGCTGCCGGAGTCGGATTGGCAATATTTAACACAGTTTCAATGTCTTACCAGCCTGTGATACCGTTTTCATTTGGCTTTAAGGTCAATATTCATAAAAATCTGGGCCTTGAAGTTGAATATGATTTTCGTAAGACTTTTTATGATAACTTTGACGGCCTGAAAGATTTGGTTGCCCCGTCAGATTACGCGTGGCTCCATAATAATGACTGGTACACATTTGCAGGCATAGCGGTTACCTGGAAAATTTATAACAAGCTTGCAGGATGCCCTGCTTATAATGATGTGCAAAAGAAAAGAAAAAGGTAGTACATGTCATTAAAACAAGATATATCTGTTGATAAACTCCCTGTCCATATTGCAATCATTATGGATGGTAACGGAAGATGGGCAACCCAGCACGGCAAGGATAGGATATTCGGGCACAGGCAGGCAGTAGAATCTGTGCGTTCTGTCATTGAAGCTGCAGCTGAGCTTGGCATTAAATATCTTACTCTTTATGCTTTTTCAACTGAGAACTGGGAACGACCTGATGATGAGGTAACAGCATTGATGGGAATAATGGTACAATCCCTTAATGATGAGACTGCCACCTTGCTGAAGAATTATATCAGGATGAGTGCGATAGGAGATTTTACAAGACTCTCAGATGATGTTTTGGAAAGGTTGTCTGAAACAATAAGGCTTACATCATCGTCTAAAGGATTAAACCTGGTAATTGCAATAAGTTACGGCTCGAGATGGGAAATAACAGAAGCTGCAAAAAAAATGGCAGCTGATATCTGCAATGGTACGCTGAAAAACGAATCAGTAAATGAAGAAGAATTTGAAAAATACCTGAATACTTATAGCATTCCGGATCCCGACCTTTTGATAAGGACCAGTGGCGAATTAAGAATTAGTAATTTTCTTTTATGGCAGATTGCATATACTGAATTATACTTTACAGAAAAACTTTGGCCTGATTTTCGCAAGGAAGACTTTTATAATGCTATAATTGACTTCCAGAAAAGAGAAAGAAGGTTTGGAAAAACTAGTGAACAGATTTTTGAAAAATAATTTAATAATGAAGATTAGAGGAATTGACAGGGTTGTCGTAGCACTATTTCTGATTTTGGTGGCCATTTCAGCAAATGCGCAGGATAAGCAGAATATTATTGATTTTTCAAAGGAAAACGATTATATTATTGGAGGAGTCTCTGTTTCAGGGATAAGGTACCTCGATATAAATGCACTGGTCGGGATCTCCGGCCTGAAGGTGGGACAGGAAATCACCATACCGGGTGATGCAATCACGAATGCAGCCCAGAAATTATGGCAGCAGGGACTATTTTCGGATGTCAGGATAAGTATTGATACTGTTAAATCAGACACTGCTTTTCTTGAAATATTTTTGCAGGAAAGGCCAAGGATATCTGCGATTAAATTCAACGGAATAAGAACTTCCGAGAAAGATGACATTGTGAAGAAGATAAGTCTGCCTGTCGGCTCTCAAATAACTTCATATATTCTTGACAATACCAGAAATATCATCAGGGACCATTTTATAGAAAAGGGCTTTTATTATACAACNNTTTGTTGGCAACGAATATTTTAAAGATTCCAAGCTGCGTCATCAGATGAAGGGAACGAAGAAGAAAAACCTTAACTTTTTTAAAGCCTCAAAATACATCAGTGTGAAATTTGAAGAAGACAAGAAAAAGCTTGAGACATTCTATAACGACAATGGTTTTAAAGACTTTAGTATAGTTTCCGATTCACTTTATAAGATTTCTGATAATAGGTTAGGCCTGACGATCCGGATTGATGAAGGGAAACAATATTACCTGAGGAATGTTGATTGGGTTGGAAACAGTGTTTACAGGAAGGAGGATCTTGATAAGGTCTTTAATATAAAACATGGAACGGTTTATAACCAGTCGCTGATACTAGACCGGCTTAAAGGATCCAGCGGTTCAGAAAATGCTGTCAGCAACCTTTATCTCGATTACGGTTACCTTTTCTCTGATCTTACACCAATTGAATCAAAGGTTGAAGGCGACTCTGTAGACCTTCAGATCAGGATCTATGAGGGAGAACAGGCTTACATCAATGATGTTATAATTTCTGGAAACAACAGGACAAATGAACACGTGGCCCGGCGTGAACTTTTCACACTTCCAGGCGACCTTTTCAGCAAGGAGAAAATCATGAGATCGATAAGGCAGCTTGGAGTACTTGGTGAATTTGACCCGGAAAAAATCAATCCCACACCGCTTTCCGATCCTACAAACGGAACTGTAGACATGCTATACAAACTTGAAGAGAGAGCCAACGATCAGTTCGAAATATCAGGTGGATGGGGAGCCGGAATGCTGGTTGGTACTGTAGGCGTGAGGTTTAATAATTTTGCCATGAAGAATTTCTTCAAGCTTTCTGAATGGAGACCTTATCCTTCCGGCGACGGCCAGTCGCTCAGCATAAGGGCACAATCCAACGGGAAAATATATCAGTCATATAATATCTCCTTCGATGAGCCCTGGCTCGGAGGCAAAAAGGCAAATAACTTCTCAGTTTCACTTTACAGGTCGATCATGACCAATGGCACGAAAAAAGGAGAAGATGGGTATCAATCGATGGTTATTGACGGGGCTTCAATCGGCCTCGGAAAAAGGCTGGAATGGCCTGATGACTTCTTCTCAATATATGGTGAGCTAAGCTATCAGAAATATGACCTGAACAATTATACATATATGAGGTTCCTGTTTGACAATGGACAGTCAAACCTGTTGAGCTTTACAACCAAGCTCGTAAGATTCTCTACCAGCCCTAACCTCATTTACCCGAGAAGCGGATCTTCATTTACCTTATCCCTCCAGTTTACTCCACCTTATTCTTTTATTTCAGGACAAGATATGTCGAATGTTACCGATGAAGTAAAATATAAATGGATCGAATTCCATAAGTGGTTATTCAAATCAGACTATTATTTCCCGATTACAAAAGATGATAAGATGGTTCTCAGAGCGAGATTTGATTTTGGATACCTTGGATATTACAATAGTAAAATCGGTCCTTCGCCGTTTGAAAGCTTCTACCTTGGCGGAAGTGGTATGACAGGTTACACATTATACGGGCACGATATCATCTCAATGAGAGGTTACACAGACGGATCTCTTACTCCAGTTGATTCAAAAACAAGCGCTCCGACCGGAAATGTTTATTCGAAACTTACATTTGAACTAAGATATCCAATATCGCTTAACCAGCAGGCTACTGTGTATGCTCTGACATTTCTTGAAGCCGGACGTTCATGGAATAAGCTAAGTGAATTTAACCCCTTCAAAATGTGCCGTTCTGCAGGAGTGGGTCTTCGGGCTAACCTGCCGATGTTCGGGCTACTCGGTATTGACTGGGGTTATGGATTCGATGCTGTTCCGTCAGGTGCAACAAGTGCAAATCATTCACAATTCAGTTTTGTAATAGGTCAGGAATTTTAACACGAACTTTATATTTTTATTATGAAAAAATTCAGTTTGATTATAGGAATGGTTCTTCTGACATCAGCTATGGCTGTTGCTCAGAAGTATGCTTTTGTTGATTCTGAATATATCAGAAAAAACATACCGGCTTTTACTACTGCCCAGGAGCAACTCGACAAACTTTCAAAACAATGGGAGAAAGAGGTTGCAGACGGTTATGCTGTGGTAGAGCAGATGTACAAGTCATATCAGAATGAAGCACCTTTGCTTTCTCAGGATATGAAGACTAAAAGGGAAGAAG
>PMIG01000050.1 GCA_003157055.1 Bacteroidales bacterium
AATGAAAAAGAACATGGGAACAATTGACAAAGTGATCAGGATACTGGTTGCAGTCATAGTGGTAATACTCTATTTTACTCACGTAATTTCAGGTACTCTAGCAATTATTCTGTTAGCTCTGTCAGCAATATTTGTTCTGACAAGCTTAATAAGTTTTTGCCCGCTTTACCTCCCTTTCGGGATCAATACCGGGAAAAAGAAATAATAAATCGAGATTAGATAAAGAGATCTTCTTAACCGCAGGGTTGGCAATGAATAAACGCAGGGAACCGCATAGGAGTATATATTATAATATTAGCTCTGAGTTCCTCTACCCATTCTCTGATGAAGCATGAAGGTTTTGGGTTTAATTTTATCTTTTCATTAATTATTGTTGCAGGAATGACCATGGTGGTGATTATGTTCATGGTGAGCTTCTTGCTGGTGACAACTGCTGCCACGGTCTTCAACAAATCCTTTAAGATATAGGTTAACAACTTCTGTCGCATCTCCTGAACAGCCACGAATAACTTCTATTCCACTGTTATTAAGTACGTTAATTGCTCCCCCGCCAATGCCGCCTGCAAGCATAATTGTAACACCATCTGAAGCAAGTACCGATGCAATATCTGACTTACATCCGCACCCTTCCGGCGATCCGACACTCTTTATTCCGACTATTTCTTAATAATCTGAAATTGTGAATACACCATTCGATTCGCAATGACCAAAATGACAATCAATCTGATTTTCTTTTGTTACAGGAACCGCAATTTTCATATTAATATTTTTAATTTATTTGTTTATCGGTTTGCAATTAATAGGAAGACCTCATATGGTTTCGTCACCATTTCAGATATTGCCTTATTAATGGTGAAACAATTCCTGTGACTGATGTAACTAAAACCATGTTTTTTGAGCAGGTTTGATAAAATTTCGATATCGAAACCATTATGACCCGTAAATCCTTCGCCGTGAAATGACCCGTCCTCTTCATAAAGATCTGCGATCACCAGATGGCCGTCTGGATTTAACAGTTTATGAAAAGTGCTGATAATTCTTTCAACATCAATTACATGGTGTAGAACCATCTGGGTGAAAATGAGATCAAACTTACCCTCTTTATATACATCAGTTTCAAGATTGAAATTGAGTGCCTTCAGGTTCGCGGCTTTGGATGAATTGATCTTTTCATTGATCATTCTCACCATCTCCGATGAATTATCCATTAAAACAATCTCTTTAAGGTAGTCCTTGAGCAAAAAACTACAAATGCCCGTCCCTGCACCATATTCAAGAGCTTTCATATCCTTTTTTAGAGGAATAAGCTTTATTATCTCCTTAGCAATAGCTTCTGACCGGTCCCAGTGCATCGGATTACTGTCCCAGCCGGCAGCTTTTATGTCAAAATCATTCATATAACTAAAGTATCAAATTATTATAGCTTAAAATTATCAATAATTTGTTTATAAATTGCAAAATCATTTAGCCGCTAAGAGCACGAAGACGCCGCAAAGTTCACAAAGAGACTTATATTTGATACTCCTTTAAAACCTTTGTGATTTACAAAGGGGCTTCATACAACTCCCGATCCAAAGCATTAAATAAAACTATCAATACAATAAACTTAAAACAGCACAATGAAAAAAATTTATCTTTTGTCATTATTAATCTATGCAACGAGTTGGATTTCAGGACAAAATCCACAAAATCAACATTCAATCGTTAATTTAGTTCAGGATAAGATCATGTCTTATTCACCCGCTTTTGTTAAAATAGAAGGTTACGTGGGAGATAAAATAAATCTCGTGATTGAAAAGAGGATCAAAAGCCAGGATGTTGATTACCTGGTTGAGCCTTTCCGTCACAAGAATGAAACCCATTTATGGCAGAGTGAATTCTGGGGGAAATGGATTCTGTCGGCGATAGCATCATATGATTATAACAGGGATGCTGAAATGTTAATAATAATACGAAAATCTGTAAGTGAATTGCTTGCTACTCAGATGCCATCCGGCTATATTGGTAACTACTCCGATAGTGCCCAGCTTCAGCAATGGGATATCTGGGGGAGAAAATATACTTTACTGGGTTTGCTGGCATATTACGACCTGACAGGAGACAAAACAACTTTGAAAGCTTCATGCAGACTTGTTGATAATCTGCTCACACAGGTAGGTCCAGGAAAGGTTAATATAGTCAAAACCGGTAATTATAGGGGTATGCCGAGTTGCTCCATTCTTGAACCAATCGTCTATCTGTATCGCAGGACCGGAGATAAAAGGTATCTCGATTTTGCAAAATATATAGTTGAACAATGGGAGACACCTGATGGCCCGAAGCTCATCAGCAAAGCACTGGCAGGAATCCCTGTTTCCGAAAGATTTCCTCACCCTTCCCTATGGTGGTCGTATGATAATGGGCAAAAAGCTTATGAGATGATGTCGTGTTACGAAGGACTCCTTGAATTATACCGTATAACCGGAGAACCAACCTATCTGAAAGCAGTGGAGATGGCTGTAAAGAATATTATTGGGAACGAAATAAACATTGCAGGTTCAGGTACAGCATTTGAATGTTTTTACCAGGGGGCAAGGTATCAGACAGAACCTACATATCATACCATGGAAACATGTGTTACCATGACATGGATGAAGCTGTGTTTTAATCTTTTAAGGTTAACTGAGAACCCTTTATATGCTGATCAGATTGAAAAATCGACTTATAATGCTCTTATGGCTTCAACGAAGGGTGATGGGTCGCAGATTGCCAAATATAGTCCTTTAGGAGGGATAAGACATGCCGGTGAAGAGCAATGCGGCATGCACATAAACTGTTGCAATGCCAACGGCCCCAGGGCCTTCATGATGCTTCCACGTTTTTCGGTAATGGGGACCCAGAATGAGATTTTTATTAATATGTATGGTCAGAGTGAATCAGTTATTCCGGTAAACAAGAAGAATAAAGTTACAATAGATCAGATTTCAGATTACCCGGTTTCGGACAAAGTTGAGATAAATATCAGCCCCGAAAAATCCGAAAGTTTTACCATTGCTTTTAGAATTCCGGAATGGAGCGGAAATAGTGTGATGACAATAAACGGTACTGAGGTACCAGGAGTAATTGCAGGCACATATAAAAAAATCAACCGTGTCTGGAGTAAAACAGATAAAATTGTTTTAAAGATGGATCTTACAGGAAGGCTGGTGACTATTAATGGATATCAGGCAATCTTGAGAGGGCCCGTTGTATTAGCCCGCGATACACGTTTTGGTGATGGTTTTATCTACGAATCTGCGGTTATGAAAGATGATAACGGTAAGATTGATCTGACTCTTTCTTTAAAGAAGCCGGCTAATGTCTGGATGGCATTTACAGCTCCGATGGTTCTTGGTACTGACCTGGAAGGTGACTTCCGCAATCCTAGACAGATTAATTTTTGCGACTTTGCTTCAGCCGGGAATACCTGGGGAGAAGACTCCAGATACCGGGTATGGATACCAACAACTCTGAATGTAATGAGGGAGGATTATAAGGCATACTAACAGCACAACTGCGTAAAGGCGCAATGGCTCAACTTTTTGCACTACATGATTTTGTAATGGTCTTCCAGTATTATTCCAAACATTTTACCGGGTAAGATATGTTTAAGCGCAACAGCAAGTTTTTGCTCAAATGATGAAATAATATATCTCTGACGAGGATTT
>PMIG01000182.1 GCA_003157055.1 Bacteroidales bacterium
CCATCTTGATGAGAAGGCTCTTACAATTGGATTTGCAAGGCGTTTTGCCACTTACAAAAGAGCTTCATTATTATTCAGGGACCTTGACCGGCTTGCCAGGATTGTCAATAATCCGGAGAAACCTGTTCAGTTTATCTATGCCGGGAAAGCACATCCCAGTGATGGAGGAGGGCAGGACCTTATAAAAAGGGTGGTGGAAGTATCACAGATGCAACAGTTTGCAGGCAAGGTAATATTCCTGGAAAACTATGATATTGAACTTGCCAAATACCTTGTAAGAGGCGTTGACGTCTGGCTGAATACACCAACCAGGCCGATGGAAGCATCGGGGACGAGCGGCGAAAAAGCCGTAATGAACGGAACTCTTCATTTCAGTGTTCTGGATGGCTGGTGGGTTGAAGGTTATCGGGCATTTGCCGGGTGGGCTCTTCCAAGGAAAAGAACCTTCGAGAACCAGGAGCTTCAGGATGATGTAGATGCTGAGACAATTTATAATATGCTTGAATATGAAATAATACCTGCTTACTATTCTTATAATGGAAGCGGAATCCCTGTTGAATGGGTAAGTCTTATTAAAAACACAATGATCAAGATTGCCCCGGAATTCACGATGAAAAGGCAGCTTGATGATTATTATGAAAAATACTACACTAAACTTTTCACCCGTAGCAAATATCTTATAGCCGACAATTTTGAAAAGGCTAAAGAGCTGGCCGCATGGAAGAAGACCATGAAGGACGATTGGGACAATATAGAGGTGCTGAACTACAGTTTTGAGAAGCCCAAGGAGAACGTATACCATTCAGGGCACGACTACAGAGCCGAGATTGCTCTTAATGTCCATAAGATACCGAAGGAAAATGTGGGAGTGGAGTTCATTATCACTCATATGAGCAAGAAGGGCGAACACGAATTTGTCGGCAGTAAGGAATTCACATTGATAAGCAGTAAGGGAAGTAAGTGCCTTTACAGAGCTAACATGATACCAGAAAAAGCAGGGACATTTTTCTACGGCATCCGCATTTATCCAAAACACAAGGACCTTCCGCATAAGCAGGATTTTTACCTTTTGCGCTGGATAGATTAAATATCGGTAGCTTTCCTGATAGCTTCCCTCTTAAAAACGAGAGCTGTCCTCGACGGCAAATAAAGGTACAGATAGAAAGGAACATTGATAGAGTTCCTTTCTGCTTTTTTGACAGAGGTATAAATAGCTTTTCTGTCGATGCGGTCAAATCCTCCAAAATCAGGGTCGTCGGAATCAATAATAATTCTGAATTTGCCTTTCAGCGGAATTCCATAATCAGTGAATGAGCTGTTTGGATTAAAATTAAATACAAACAGCAGATCATTTCTCACGAAGGCAATTACCTTATCAGAGTTGTTTTCATAAATCCTTTCGATGTAAAGGTTATCGAGGAGGCTGAAATCATGCTGGAGAGACACCATTTTCCTGTCAAAGGCTGCTAGGAGGTGGTATTTAAGATCATTGTTTTCAGCTAGGCTCCATTGTCTTCGTGCATATTTGAAGCTCCAGTTATTACCGGCACGGGGGAAATCGATCCATTCGGGATGGCCAAATTCATTACCCATAAAATTAAGATAACCACCGCCTGCAGTGCTGAATGTTAGCAGTCTGATCATTTTATGAAGTGCAATGCCCCGATCCATCGGGAAGCTGTGATACGATTCCGACATGCCGGTATACATTTCAGCATCGAGCATCCTGAAGATGAGGGTTTTATCGCCAACTAATGCCTGGTCGTGCGATTCACAATATGAGACTATCCTTTCTTCAGGCCGGTGCTGGGTAAGCTCATGCATCAGCTTGCCCATATCCCAGTTTTCATCAAGGGTTTCCTTTATAAGCTTGATCCATAGGTCAGGAACACCCATTGATAACCTGAAATCAAACCCAAAGCCCTTTTTAGCTGTCCCGGCAGCCAGACCCGGCATTCCGCTCATCTCTTCTGCAATTGTTATAGCTCCGGGTTTGAATTCGTGGATCATTTTATTTGCCAGGTAGAGGTAGGTCAGAGCATCAATATCCTGTCCGCCGTCAAAGTATTCACCATAAGAAGTGAAATTCTTCTCAAGTCCATGATCAAAATATATCATGCTGGTGACACCATCAAACCTGAACCCGTCAAAATGATATTCCTCGAGCCAGTAACGGCAATTTGAAAGGAGAAAATGGATCACATTATCCTTCCCATAATCAAAGCATAATGAATCCCATGCTTTGTGAATTCTTCTTTGATTGGTATGAAAATACTGACCGGGAGAGCCATCGAACAAACCAAGACCCTCATTCACATTTTTTACCGAATGTGAGTGAACGAGATCTATTATAACCCTGAGTCCCGCTTTGTGAGCTGTATCAACCAATTCTTTAAGATCCTCCGGCGTGCCGAAACGCGACGATGCGGCAAAGAAACTTGAGACATGATATCCAAATGATCCATAGAACGGATGCTCCTGGATAGCCATCAGCTGAACGGTATTGTAACCTGATTTTTTAATTATTGGAATGATGTTCTCAGCGAATTCCCGATAAGTTCCGATTTTTTCTTCCTCAGTCGCCATGCCTACATGGGCTTCATATATTACAGGCGATATGTTCCCGGGAGTGAATTTTTTCATCTTCCAGTCATATGGTTTTTCGGGGTTCCAGACCTGAGCGGAAAAAATCTTTGTTTTATCATCCTGTACAACCCTGGTTGCATAAGAGGGAATGCGTTCACCTTTCCCGCCAGCCCAGTGAACTGAAAGCTTGAACAGGTCGCCATGATTCAGTGTCCCGTTTGGAAGGGAAATCTCCCAGTCTCCATAAGAATTAATCCTCGACATTCGGTATACGGATGTCTCTTTCCACTCTGAGAATGTCCCAATCAGATAAATATCAGTGGCATTCGGGGCCCATTCCCTGAAAACCCATCCGCCCTCTGTCCTGTGAAACCCATAATAAAGATGCCCGACGGCAAAATCAGCGAGCGAACCATTGCCGGTAAGATGCTTTTCCTTCAGCTTGCATTTGCTGATACGATCGTCAATTACGCCGGTAAACGGTTTTAGCCAGGGGTCGGCAGAATAGAAATTTGCTTCACTCATGCCTTCAGGATTTCAAATATCTTCGATAAAATTACAAAAACAAAACCATTATTTTAGCGCATATCTTTCTGCTTTGCTATTTTTACATGAATAAATTCATGTCATGGTCATTCATGAAGGATATGAGAATCTTAATTTTTATTCGCCCGTCGTTACACTTGGCATCTTTGATGGTGTACACAGGGGTCATAGGTTTCTTCTTAACAGACTTGTTTCGCTGGCAGCGGAAATTCATGGAGAATCTGTTGTAATTACTTTTCATCCCCACCCTCGACTGATACTGGAAAAAGATAGTTCAGGACTTTTTTTTCTTTCAACATTTGAGGAAAAAATATTACTCCTCGATAAAACCGGGATAGACCATCTTATAATTATTGAATTTAATCACGAATTCAGCATGATGAGAGCTTGCGATTTCGTTAGTAAGATACTTGTTGCAAAAGTCAGGACCTGCCATCTTATTGTTGGCCATGACCATCATTTTGGGTACAGGGGAGAAGGTAATTTTGATACGATCAAAGGTTGTGCAGAATCCTCCGGAATATTGGTAGAGAAGGTAGTCGGATTTCAATATAAGAAAGGAATTGTGAGCTCATCAATTATAAGGGAAGAATTGCTGAAGGGCAACCCTGTCAAAGCTAATGAACTGCTTGGTTACTGCTATTCCGTCAATGGCATGGTTGTTGACGGTAAAAAACTCGGCAGGAAGATTGGTTTTCCAACTGCCAATATCAGGCCCGTAGACGAGCATAAACTGGTACCTGCCGATGGAGTTTATGCAGTCGAAGTTGTGGTGGATAAGCACAAGTATAAAGGTATGCTGAGTATCGGAAGGAATCCGACTGTCAATAAGGGATCAGCAGAGAGGTCTGTAGAAGTGAATATTTTTGATTTTGATAAAGATATTTATGGTGAAGAGATTGAGATTATCTTCAGATTCCGCCTTCGTGATGAGCAAAAATTCAGCAGTCTAAGCCAGCTTTCGCGACAACTGGAAATTGATAAAAGAGATGCTTTACAATTGCTCTCCTGAACAACCACATCATTTTTTTGTTATTTTTGCAGCCTCAAAACTGATAATAAGCAGGATATAAATATGGAATACAAAGTAAGTGACATAGCACTTTCCGATTACGGAAGGAAGGAAATAGAGATTGCTGAGAAAGAGATGCCGGGACTNNTCAGGATCATGCAGCTGCTGCAATCGCAGCGGAAGGGATACCTGTTTTTGCCTGGAAGGGCGAAACTCTGGAGGAGTACTGGTGGTGTACTGTACAGGCACTTACTTTCCCCGGAGGAAAAGGGCCGAACCTTATTGTTGATGATGGCGGCGACGCTTCACT
>PMIG01000294.1 GCA_003157055.1 Bacteroidales bacterium
ATGAACAGCTTTGATTATCTCGTGCGCGGTAGTCTCAAGTTTCCTTGCGACTACAATTTCAGATATCATCTCAGTAACATTTGCGCCGATCATATGCGCTCCGAGAAGCTCACCATAAGCATCATCGAAAATGAGCTTGACAAAACCATCCCTGGAGCCTGATGCACTTGCTTTCCCGGAAGCGGTAAAGGGAAATTTTCCGACTTTGATCTTATATCCTGCATCAATGGCAGCTTTTTCCGTAAGGCCGACTGAGGCAATTTCAGGGCTTGTATAAGTGCATCCAGGAATATTATTATAATTCAATGGCTCAACATCCTTACCTGCCATTTTCTCAACACAGATTATACCCTCAGCAGATGCTACGTGAGCAAGTGCAGGGCCATGAACTATGTCGCCAATAGCAAAAATACCCGGGACAGAAGTCTTATAATAGTCATCAACTACAACCTTCCCTTTTTCTGTTTTCACACCTGTTTTCTCAAGCCCTATACCCTCGAGATTAGTAGTAACGCCAACTGCTGAAAATACTATATCTGCCTCAACAACCTCTGTCCCTTTCGGGGTCTTGATATTTACCTTGCATTTTTCCCCGGAAGTATCGACTGATTCAACAGACGAATCAGTCATTATCTTCATTTTAAGCTTTCTAAATGATCGCTCCAGTTGTTTTGAAACCTCTTCATCTTCATTTGGAACGATCCTTGGGAGGAATTCAATGAGTGTCACTTCAGTGCCTATTGACTGATAGAAGCTGGCAAATTCGCTTCCAATTGCTCCTGATCCTACAACCACCAGCGATGCAGGCTGCTTTGGAAGGGTCATTGCCTCCCTGTACCCAATAATTTTTTTGCCATCCTGCTTAAGATTCGGCAGTTCTTTTGAACGTGCGCCTGTTGCAATAATAATATTTTTCGCAGTCAGGATCTTCTTCTTTCCGTCTTCTTCCTCAATCTCGACCGATGTGCCTCCTGCGAGTCGACCGAAACCCTTAATGTGGGTGATGTCATTTTTTCTGAAAAGGAACTGAATTCCTTTGCTCATCCCATCTGCCACACTCCGGCTCCTGGCAATCATAGCAGCAAAGTCGGCTTTCACTTCACCCTTAACAGTGATACCGTATTCGGCAGCATGATTCAGGTATTCAAAAACCTGAGCGCTCTTAAGAAGAGACTTGGTCGGTATGCATCCCCAGTTAAGACAGATGCCTCCAAGCTCTGCTTTCTCAATCACGGCAACCTTCATTTTTAATTGCGATGCCCTGATGGCTGCAACATAACCGCCGGGACCGCTTCCGATTATAATAAGATCGTAATCCATATTGTTTAAATTAATTCCTGCATTAAACCTCGCTGGTAGTTAATTATAATTTTTTATTCTTTGCTTTCTTCCCTGTTATTCTTGATTTTTTTGCGAGAAAGAAAATGCACTTTACAGTAAGCCACAAGACAACCAGCGTAAAAATAATTGTTGCTCCGGTCGGAATCCCGGCAAAAAATGAAATTGTATATCCTGCCGCAGTCCCGATAAACCCTGATATAACAGACCATAAAATTATCCGGGAATATACCTTTGTAAAGATCATTGCAATATTTGGGGGAATTGTCAGAAGCGAGAGTACGAGCACTATTCCTGCCATCCTGATATTCAAAACTATAGTCAGGGCAACAAGAGCAGTCGTTACATACTTGAATATATTTACATAGGGTGAATATGTCCGGGCAAATGACTCATCGAAAGAAATATAAAGTATAGTGCGATAGAATGCGCTGAAATATATTATAAGTAAAACCGACATTATCCCGAGGGCAATTATATCGGCGTTAGTTACAGTAAGAATGCTGCCAAAAAGGTAGCTCATGAGGTTTGGCGAATAACCAGGAGTAAGATAAATAAATATGATACCGACTGCCATGCCGAAAGCCCATAGTATACCAATAGCAGAATCTTCCCTGATTTTTTGATTTACAGAGAGGTATTCAACTCCAAGTGCTGATAGAATGCCAAAAATGGCAGCTCCAACTACTGGGTTGAACCCGAAAAAGTATCCTATTCCTATTCCTCCGAATGAAGCATGGGTTATTCCGCCGCTCAGAAATACCATTCTCCTGGAAACAATATATGAACCTGCAAGGCCTGCTGTAATGCTGGCGAATATCGCCCCTAGCAATCCCTTGATAATAAAATCGTATTGAAATATACTTCCTCCCACTAGCTGTGATTATGTTGTTTAAGTACAGTATGCGGCACATCTCCATGAGTTATCAGCTGGATGGGACAGCCATAATCAAGTAACTGTTCATTTGTAATTTCAGATGAAGGGTGATAATGCAGGCTCCTGTTTACGCATGCGTAAGATTTGATATGTGATGATATCATCCCGATGTCGTGCGATACCATCAGGATTGCCATGCGGCCGTTAAGCTCCTTCAGCTTCTCATAAAAATCATTCTCAAATGTTGAGTCGACGAAATTGCCGGGCTCATCGAGAAGCAGTAACCTGGGGTTGCCAATTATTGCCCGGCCCAGGAAAACCCGCTGCAGCTGACCTCCGGAAAGTTCATTCATGGGAGATTTTTCAAGTCCTTTAAGCCCAAGCTCGCTGATCACCATGCTTGCCCTTTTCTTATCGTCTAATGACATCCTGGAGAGAATCTTCTTTTTAATCATCATACCGGAGAGAACAACATCGGTTACGGTGACGGGGTAATTTATATCGCCTGTAGCTATCTGCGGAAGGTACCCGATAGTGTTTGCACTTAAAAGTTCATTGTTGAAAGTAATGGTCCCTTTTATGGGTTTCAGCAATCCGAGTATTATCTTGAGAAGCGTTGTTTTTCCTCCACCGTTGGGACCTATCACCCCAATAAAATCATTTTCGTTCACTTTGAAATTAATATCCTGGAGTACGATATTGCTATCGTACGATGCAGAAAGTGATTTTATTTCAAGAAGATAAGCCATCCCTGAGATTATTTGTTCTTCTGAGTAAAACTATTATAAAGGGCATCGATTATATCATTTGTCGACTTCAGCCAGTTCTCCGACAGCGGGTCAATCGTAACGACATGACCTCCTATTTCACGGGCAATTTCCCTTGCGTTTTTACTGTCGTACTCTTTCTGGATAAATATTGTCTTTAAATTATTCACAGCTGCAAAGTCAATAAGTTCCTTTAACCTTGAAGGAGGAGGTTCTTTTCCCTCAAATTCCACTGCAATCTCTTTCAGCCTATAGTCCCTGGCAAGGTAAGCCAGGTTGGGATGATAGATTATAAATGATTCCCCGGAGAATCCGGCAAAAAGAGATTTTGCTCTTACATCAGTCGCTTTTATCTTTAAAATCAGGCTATCACAGTTTGACTGATATCTCTGACTATCAGAGGGATTAATCTGGCATAAAAGGTCTTTTACTTCAGCAGCCATTGCCAATGCACAGGCAGGTGAAACCCAGTAATGAGGATCTGCTCCCTCCGAATACCCACCTTCATGCTTATCTGATGAGGCTATCAGATCAATTTTATCTCCAAGCGATAACCTTTTCATGGTTTTATTAATCTCATAAAACCTGTCGAGCCACGTCATCTCAAATCCAAGATATCCATTGCTGATGTAAGCGACTGATTGCCGCAGCCTGTTGATCTGACCTGGATATGGTTCATATATATGAGGATTTGATCCCGGAGGAACCATTATGTTCACCTTGAAATCATTTCCAGCTATCTCCTTTACAAAATAGCTGTATGGAGCTATACTGACGGTAATTATTCTTCCTCCTGTTTCAGGGGAATTCCTGTTACAGGACAAGCAGGGTATAATTGCAAGAAAAAATAATAGTTTCTTCATATCTCCAAATCTCAAGGCAGGGTACAAATTTAACATATAAGAGAACAAATGGTTTATGTGTTGTAAATAAAATAATATACTATTTTTGATCTGGATAATCAAGGTGTCCGGATGAAGAATAAAGGAGAGATACTAGCTACGATTCTGAAAGATTTTAAAGATTGTTATTTCTTCCTCCATAATACCAAAGAATTCAGTACTGTTGAAAAGATTATGGCGGAAGGGTTCATTTTCGAGAGTCAGATGCCTCATTCAACTGACCGGGTAAACCCAAATGAACCAATCGAGATCACCTATTTTTTTTTCCAGAGAAAGGATTACGGGCTCTATACCATTATCATTTCAGTACCCAAAACTACTTATGACAACTATTCAGATGCCTCAAACAAGTATGATACCGGTATAGAGGAAGTGATGACCATATCTGACCCTTATTTAGGTGAAAATGATGAACCTGTATACACCATTTCTCCAAAGCATATACTTGGTTACTTCAATATCAGGACCTCCGAATTCTTTCAAAATATTAACTGGGACCCGCTGTTTGACAACAGCCTGATCAAACTGCCTTCGAAAAAGCCAGTCAAACCTGACAGGCAGCAATAAATAAGCAACTAAAGGGAGAAGGACACTGGAAAAAGCAAAAAAAATGAGGCCGGCCCCTGCAGACCAGCCTCATTTGAAAAGGAATGAAAAATAACGAACGTACTGAGACGCGATCAAAAACTAATAAGCCTGAAGAGATATTCTAAAATAACCTGTAGCCTTTGCAGAGTTGATCTCAAATTTCCATGCTCCTGTCTTTTCTTTATTTTCTGTTTCCGAGATTACGAATGATTTTCTCCAGTTAAGGTTTCCGGATTCATCTATCATGATATCAGAGTAGACTTTCCCGTTCGGCATAATAATCTTGATGTGGATTTCTCCTGACTTGCAGTCGCCGTTTACTGACATTATAACTGTATTTGCCGTTGGATCGACATCGAAAGTATAATCCCTCGAGAAAGAGCTCTCCTTTACGGATTTTGAAAAATCCCATGACGCAGATTCGGAATCGCTGTTCTGTGAATGGCCATAAAATCCAACTCCCGGTGAGAAAACAAAAGGTTCGCCATTATTGAAATTCCAGCCGTTCCCATGATTCCCGAAGTTCCTGAATGCCTTCTGATATTTATCGGAATTAAAGAACATACTATCATTCATTTTCCCCATTGCGTCTTCAAGTTCAACCCTGGATTTTTCTATCGCTTTTCTGGCTTCTTCCTGGGCTAACTTCTGGTCAACCATTGCCTTTTTCTGTAAATCTATTGCTTCGCTAAGCTCCTTATCCTTTTCTTCCTTTGTCTTTTCCTGTGCTACCACCTGAAAAGAACTCATTGAGATAAGAAAAATAATTGCTAATATTAAACTGCTCTTTTTCATGGCTTCCTTGTTTTGATTAATTTGGTTATTCAAAGATAATGCCGAATAAGTACAACTTATGTTAACACCAGGTTAACGCAGGGTTAATGTCAGCCGCCTCTGGAGGACGCTGTCAATAAAAATCAATACTTTTGATTTGTAAACCGGAAACAATGAAAAAGAAGAATACAGTCCTGCTGCTCGGTATTTTTGCAATCATGATATTGATCGCTGCCCAGGTAATTATAATCAGGGGAGTATGGAATCAACAGGATCAGACTCTCAGATTCAGGTACAGGGAGCTGTCGCAACAGGCTATAAGAGAATCGAATAATGCATTTGATACGGTTTATTATCTCCTTGAGAAACATTCTGACGATTTAGTAAAAGAACTTGATGGGATCACTGATTCTTTAAAGATGAAGGAAAAGAAAGAGGAGGTATTCGACTATTTCTCAAAAGTCCTTAACAGGGAACAGGATCTTTCACCTTATTTATTGTCATTTTTTAAAAGAATTGGCTTTGAGACCAGCTTCATCCCAAGAATTGAGATTAGTAACCTTGAGATTATAGGCAAGGATACATATACAATATACCAGAATGACTTTTTCAGAAATCAAAAACCTCCGGATGCATCTTCCCCGCGTCCAGGAAAAATGAGTTCTAATTCAAGCATACTTGTCAGCCGCTACTGGAATAGCACAGATCATTATACTTTGAATTTCGATTATTTCATTGATTTTTCCGACAAGCGGAAAATGATCCTAAAAGAGATCGCTGTATCTCTTGGAATGAGCATCTTCAGTATTTTATCGATTGTAATAATGTTCATAATAACATACCGAAACCTCATGGAAGAAAAGCGGTTATCGAATCTGAAAACCGACTTTATAAATAATATGACTCACGAGCTCAAAACCCCTCTGGCAACAATAACTGTCGCAGGAAAGACTCTTGAGATGGAACAGATCAGAAAGGACGATTCAAAGATACTGGAAACAGCAAAGCTTATTGGCAAGCAGAGCATCCATCTCAACCAACTGATCAACATGATGCTGGAGATAAGCATGTGGGAAAGAACCGAATTCCAACTCGACAAAAAAAAGGTCGATATCGAGGAATTAATGCACGATATTGTGTTTAGTTTTAAAACCGGAGCAGGTAATCTGGCAACACTGAGTCAGAAATATAACCTGAACGGAGTAACCGCTGATATTGATATGGTCTATTTTACAACAATGATCAACAACCTTCTTTCCAATGCTGTTAAGTATTCAGAGAAGGAACCGGAAATCAGTATAGAGGGATTTACAGAAGACAGGAATCTTTGCATCAGGGTTTCGGATAACGGGATAGGAATCAACAAAACGGACCAGAAGCATGTATTTGACAAGTTCTACAGGGCTTCTTCTGGAAACATCCATAAATACAAAGGACTGGGACTTGGGCTCTATTACGTCAAAAAAATCGCTCTAGCCCATGGCGGAGACGTTACGGTCGACAGTAAACCGGGAAAAGGAAGTATCTTTACAGTAACAATACCTTACTAAATTATTTTCGGAGTATATGAAAGTACTATTAGCAGAAGACGACAGGGATTTCGGTAACATTTTATCGCAGTATGTAACGATCAGCGGTTTTGATGTGGCACTTGCCCGCGATGGTAAAGAAGCATGGGAAATGTTCAGCAGGGAAAAGCCTGATATATGTGTCCTCGATGTTATGATGCCGGAAATGGATGGATTCACGCTGGGCGAAAAGATAAAAGAGGCCCAGCCAGGGGTTCCCCTGATTTACCTTACTGCGAAAAGCCTTAAGGAAGATATCGTGAGAGGATTGAAGATCGGTGCGGATGATTATATTACCAAGCCCTTCGATCCGGATGTGCTTATCCTCAGAATAAACAACATACTAAAAAGGGTTTATTCCTCATCAAATGATGAATACAAAATCTCAGATACCGTTCTGAATATCAACAACCTCGAACTAGCCTGCGGCAATACGAGGGAAAAGCTTACTCTTAAAGAGGCGCAGCTACTAAGATATTTTATAGTAAATAAAAATAAGGTATTGGCCAGGGAGGATATCCTTACTGAGATATGGGGGGAAGATGATTATTTCCTCGGCAGAAGCATGGATGTCTTCATCAGCAGGCTGAGGAAGTACATCTCGGAGGATAAGAATCTAGATATACGTACAGTAAGGGGAACGGGGTTTATCCTGGAAGAAATTAAAAAGGAGGAATAAAAAAACTGCTTATTGCTCGTTAAAAGAAAGAGGAACTCTGATAAAAAAATAAAGGGCTGGTTCAGAAAAGAATCAGCCCTGTTTTTATATATGTTTTTATCTTCCCGGCAATCAGTAACTATTTAAGCAGTTCCAGAATCTCTTTCACTTTATTATATAGATCACCTTCCCTGAGATTCTTAGCTATGATCACACCGTTCTCATCAAGAAGAAAATTGGCAGGAATTGAATTAACTGCATAAAGCTTTGCGGCTGCGTTGTCCCAGTACTGAAGGTCCGAAACATGAGTCCACGTCAGCTTGTCATCAGCAATAGCTTTAACCCAGTCATCTTTCGACCTGTCAAGGGAAACACCAAAGACATCAAAACCTTTTTTATGGAACTCATTATAAACTTTCACAACATTAGGGTTCTCCATGCGGCACGGGTGGCACCAGGAAGCCCAGAAATCGATAAGGAGAAGCTTTGACCCGACCTTTGATGAGAGGGAGACCGGGGTTCCGTTCACGTCATTCAGCGTAAAATCAGGGGCCTTTTGTCCCACTGCGACATTCTTTAATGCTTTTACCCTGATACTCAGATCTTTAATAATCTGAACCTTAGCAACATTAGTATCAAGCGAATTGATTGCGGCATCTATTTCATCAGGCTCCATATCAGAGCTGATGCTGGCAAGGAGCAGTGGAGTAAAATATGAAGCAGGATTATTCTTAATAAAATCCTTCTGCATTTTAGTCATATCCCCTTCCAGGGATTTAAGTTCCTTTTCAATCGAAGATTGTTTTGCTGTATCATTTGCCTGGTTGGCTAACTGGTAATCATTTTGTAAACCAGCATACTTTTCGCCCAGCACTTTATTGGAAGTCAGGAAGGCCTTATATTCATCCTGGGTCTTGGACCCTTTTACTTTAATATCTGCAAGAGAGTCAATCTGGCCTGTGATCTCAATTTTTGAATTCTCGAGGAAGAAACCCACCCTTTTGCCAGCATTCATGGCTGTAAGCATCACCATATCAGGATATTCAACTGTGCCTTCCATTTTAAAAACGCCTTTTCTAGACTTTACCGAATCAATTGTGATATATTTGGAAGGACCTCTTTTCTGAAGAAGGAATGTTAAACTGTCGGAACCTCTAATATTGGCTTTAACAATAAAATGTGGTTTTGTTTTGCAGCAGGTAATAAGTGCTGCCAGGACAAAAAGATAGATTAGTTTTTTCATAATCGATTATTTTAATTATAAATAGAATTTCTGTTTTAAGACAGAGGTAAAGATATATATATTAATGAATTATCATCGCTTCTTAAGGTATTTATCGATAAGTGTCATGGCCGCCTTGTAAGACGTTATTTTCCCTTCGTACAATTGTTTCTCAATCTTCGGGATAAGTGATTTTACCTCAGCATTATTATAAAATGAGTTATTCAGAAAGTCATTTATTGAATCATGCATCCGGATTACTTCCTGTTTCTTCCGGCATTCCTCAAGGAAGCCATTCTTCGTCGTATAAGAAACATAACCAGTTATGCAATCCCACAAATCCGGAATACCAGCATTGTCCAGAGCAGAGCAAGTAAGTACTGCCGGTTTCCATCCTGACAAGGGTAGGGGAAAAAGGTGGAGTACATTCTGGTATAAAGCTTTAGCAGCTTCCGCTGTGAGCTTGTTATTTCCATCAGCTTTTGTAATAGCTATCGCGTCAGCCATCTCAATTATCCCGCGTTTTATTCCCTGGAGCTCATCGCCTGCGCCTGTAAGCATAAGAAGCAGGAAAAAATCAACCATGGAATGAACAGCAGTTTCTGACTGGCCCACTCCTACCGTTTCAACAATAATAGTATCAAATCCGGCTGCCTCGCAAAGGATGATAGTTTCGCTGGTCTTTCTTGCCACGCCACCAAGCGTTCCGGCTGATGGAGAAGGCCGGATAAAAGCATCGGGATGAGTACTGAGTTTTTCCATTCTGGTCTTATCGCCAAGGATGCTGCCTTTCGTTTGTCCGCTGCTTGGGTCTATTGCCAGTACAGCAAGCTTTCTTCCTTTTCCGGTGATATAGAGACCGAACGATTCAATGAATGTGCTTTTCCCGGCTCCAGGGACACCCGTTATCCCAATACGAATTGATTTTGCGCTGTATGGGAGGCACTTTTCTATGATGGCCTGAATAGTATCATAATGCTCCGGCAAAGAACTTTCCGTAAGTGTAATAGCCTGACTCAGAATGGTTCTGTCGCCTGCAAGTATGCCGGTAACAAATTCATCAGCTGAATATCTTTTCCGCTTTTTTCTTCCTTTTCCTGTAAAGACATCCGGATTAATACTCGGTGGATGGTTAATCCCGTTCTGAATATTCAGGGCGCTATTAAAACCCTTGCTTGATGACATTTCAGCAATTATATCGGTATAAAAATAATAAAAGGGCGCCGGATATCTTACCGGCAACCCCTATAATTAATTATTTAACAGTTGATATATTTACTTTTGAACGGCAGGTTGCGGAGGAGCAGGTTGCTGAACCTCTGCATTGAGCATAAGAACAACCTCTGAATTTTTTGGGTCGTTTGAATAAACATATATTGCTTTTGTAACCTTGCCATTGTAACTGCCTGAGTTGAATGTAGCTTTAATCGAGCTCGATTGTCCGGGTTTGATTCCGACACCCTGAGGACCCTGCTGAACTGCAGTACATCCGCATGAAGATCTTACCTGGCGGATCATAAGATCGCTCTTGCCTGCATTGGTGAATTTGAATTCAACGTCATTCGCTGTGGATCCTTGAATCTTACCAAGGTCAACTGTGGTTGAAGCCAACTGAAGTACAGGAGCATTTTCAAGCTGTTCCTTGGTCATCGACGAAAAATCCTCAACCAGGTTGGCAGAAATATAATAGTAAACATTTTCCTGGACAACTCCGTTAAGCTTTACCTTAACCATTTCGCTTACATTACCCCATGCGGCGTTTTTTGTAGCATCATATGTTCCTTCAACTATACCCTTCTGTCCGGGCTTCAGTATTTCGGGATCAGTTTTGAGTGCAAGATGAGGCGGAAGCTGGTCAAATTCGACTTTTACAGGCTTCTTTGAAATATTTATAAGCTGCATTACCCTTATCTTTTTCTCTGTTTTCTTGATATTTGTGAAAGCCAAGTGGTTGCTTTCAAACCTTATCGAGTCGACAGGGAAAGTAAATAATTCCTCAACAGTTTTTTCACGCGCTACAACTTCGCCCTTAATTGTAAGTACGACAATATTCGGAACCGAATTTGTATATACCGAGAGGGTCTTGCTGAACTGGCCAGGACGCCCGGAAGGATCATAAATTGCAGATATCTTGCCATTGGCTCCCGGCTGAATAGGATCTTTTGTCCAATCCGGAGTAGTACAACCGCATGAGGCAACGATATTCTGAATTACCAGAGGAGCGTTTCCTGTGTTAGATACCATGAAATCGAAGGTTTGCCTTCCCGCCTCTTCCTTGAAAGTTCCGAAATCGTGTTCGGATGCAGTAAGCTTCATTACCGGCTGCGCCAAAATAGAAGCACCGATTGATAAAATCGAGAAAACCAAAAATAATCTTTTCATATTCTTAATTAATTGAAGTATAAATATAATAAATGATGCTTTTTAATTGTTTTCTACAATAACAACCGCATATATAAATTGGTTGCATGGGACAGTTACAAAAATCAGACCGAAATAAATTTACGTTGTAAAACTGAGCAAAATTAATAAAGATTAGCATTTTTGAATATTTTAAACCATAATATCATTAGTTTTGTTCCAAAGAGATCTCAAACCTGGGGAAATTGTTTATTGCCATGACCCGTTTGTCTCATGATGTGCCCGATAATGAGAAATATCCGAAAACTGATAATTACCTTAATTGCCTGCATTATTTATTTAAATGCAAGCGGTCAGTTTTATAACGGACTACAGATGACCTTCGGCAAAAACCGGGTTCAATACTTTAATTACTACTGGTCTTATTACAGATTCGATAATTTTGATTGTTATTTCAGTGAATATGGCCGCGATCTGGCAGTATATACGGCTGAATATGCTACCAAAAAGCTCGAGGAGATTGAAAATTTCTTCGATTATACACTCGAAAAACGCCTCATCTTTGTCATTAACAATACAATGGCGGAGTACAAGCAGTCAAATATCGGTCTTGTAACTTCCGATGAAGAAAATTATAACACAGGGGGATTCAGCAGGATTATTAAAAACAAGGTATTGCTATATTACGAAGGCGACCATAAATCTTTCGACAAACAGATCGCAGCATCAATAACCGAAGTGATCATCAATGAGATACTCTATAACGCCGATGTCAAGGACAGAATATCAAGCTCATCAGTGATCAATATGCCAGACTGGTATTTCAAGGGACTGGTAAATTATGTCGCCTCAAACTGGGATTATAATTCCGAAAACAGGGTAAAGGACGGGATTCTCTCCGGTAAATTCAAGAAAATCAGCCATCTGGAAAACGATGATGCTATAATGGCCGGAGAATCATTCTGGAGATTTATAGGAAAGAAATACGGCGACGCTCTGATCCCGAATATCATTTATATTACAAAGATATATAAGAATGTTGATGATGGGTTCCTGTATGTTATCGGCAAAAATCTGAATGAGCTGCTGAAAGAATGGAAGGAATATTACAAAAATGAGTATTCTTCCGATAAGAACCGGCCGGGCAATGATGGGAAAATAATCCTGAAGTCTAAAAAAGAACAGATTTTCCAGCAAGTAAGAGTCAGCCCTGATGGAAAATATATCGCCTATGTGACAAACGACTGGGGAAGAAAAAGAATATGGCTGTATAACCAGGCTACCGGTAAAAAGAAAATAATTTTCAGGAAGGAGCCAAAGCTTGAATATGTTAGTGACAAGACTTACCCTGTTATTGCATGGCATCCGGGCGGGAAAATACTCACCTATATAAACGAGGAGAAAGCCGGCCTGGTTATGTACCTGTACCGGATCAACGATAAGTCGACCGAAAAAAGGAACATGCTATATTTTGAAAAGATCCTGGATTTCTCCTACTCACCTGAAGGCACCAGGCTTATTCTTTCAGCAGTAAAAGACGGAATCACCGATCTTTACCTTTACACACTTGCTTCAGGGACAAATGAGCAGCTAACAAGAGATGTCGCAGATGATTTGAACCCGTCATTTCTGAAAGAGAAGCCAGATGAAATAATCTTTTCATCGAACAGGTTATCAGATACTCTTTCAAACACCGGTGATCCGGGCGAGAAAACCGGCCTCACTTTTGATCTCTTCACATACAATACAGCAAAAAGAGGTAATGTCCTTACAAGGCTGTCGGAAGGCAATTATTCTAACAGGCTACTATCAACCGAGGTAATGCCTGGAAGATTCACATATATAGGCGATGCCAATGGCACTTTAAACAGATACAATGCAATATTCGACAGCTCAATAAGTTATATCGATACTACCACTCATTACAGGTATTTCATTAGATCTGCTCCGATAACAAATTATGACCGTAATATTATTGACCAGTCGGTCGTAAATGGTTCAGATACATACGGAGAGATAATATTCGATAAGGGAAAGTACATACTGAGAAAAGGGCTTCTGAGTGATTTAAGACCTATACCTGACAAGGAACTCACCAACAGCACCTTCAGGGTTGAAAAAACCCGTCTCTTGCAGAAAGCCGACAGCATCACCAAGCTGAGAAAATGGCTGCTGGCTGAAGACAAGAAGAGAAGAGACACTCTTACAAAGCCACTATATGAGTATTATATTAAAAATGAGTCAATTGATATAAATCACTACATTTTCGAAAAAGAGAAGCAAAACTATTACGAGCAGCTCTGGAGGAAAAATTATATGGATGTGGATCTCGATACGAGTCATCTCCAACTGCCGCTGATCAGGATTTATGAAACCTCATTCTACAATAACTATATTGTAGACCAGGTTGATTTTAGCTTTCTGAATTATTCGTACCAGGTATATAATTCCGGCGCTCCATATTTCAATCCCGGAATAAATGCAATGACACGATTCGGTATTGTCGATCTTTTCGAGAATATAAGGATAACGGGAGGCGTGAGACTTTCGGGCAACTTCGACAGCAACGAATATCTTCTAAGCATCGAAAACCTCAAAGGGAAATTTGATAAGCAGCTTGTTTTCTACAGGCAGGCGTTTTACAGCTCAAACGACACTACTATAATTAAAACTCATACCCATAACCTGTATCTTTCATACTCACGGCCCTTCTCTCCGGCTCTTACTCTGAAGGGAACAGTTGCCTACAGGTACGACAGGGAAGTATATTTATCGACCGACATCGTATCCCTGACCACCAAAAGCATCTCACAACACTGGGGAAGCCTTAAGGGAGAAGTAATTTATGACAACACCCGAAAAAGGTCAATC
>PMIG01000205.1 GCA_003157055.1 Bacteroidales bacterium
TAAAGAAAATCTCCTTCCAGGAACTTAATCGTAAAGGTCTTGAGAACATTGGCCCTACAATAAAGCTGATGGCTGAAGCTGAGAATCTTGAAGGACATGCCAAGGCAGTCACGATAAGATTAAAGTAAGCTTAAGGATAAAAATGAAAATTTTGAATATAACATACCCCCTTTCCTGTTTCCCCAAAGGGGGAAAGGCAACTAAACCTTCCCCCGTGGGGGAAGGCAAGGATGGGGGTCTTAAGAATACTTAATATGCTAAAACTAGATCAGCTTGTCCGTCCCAATGTAAAGCGTCTTACTCCGTATTCATGCGCCAGGGATGATTTTAAAGGCAAAGAGGGAGTTTTCCTGGATGCCAACGAGAATCCGTATGGCTGCCTCAACAGGTATCCTGATCCTTACCAGTCTGAGCTTAAATCGGCAATAAGCAAAATGAAGGGGATCGAGGTCGATAAAATATTTCTCGGTAATGGCAGCGATGAGATAATAGACCTTTGTTTCAGAATATTCTGCACTCCGGGTGTTGACAAGGCTCTGACCTTCACTCCCACTTACGGCATGTACCAGGTTTCGGCTGCAGTCAATGATGTCGACCTGATCATGGTGGCGCTCGATGAGGAATTCAATATAAGATTCGGCGATTTTCAGCCCTGGTCCGACGATAAGAACCTCAAATTAATCATTGTCTGCTCACCAAATAACCCTACAGGCAACATTCAGAAAAGGTCGGTTCTCGATAAGCTTATAACCGGCTTCAGAGGAATCGTCCTGCTCGATGAAGCCTATAATGATTTCACCGGGGAACCTTCATTTTCAGAAAATCTGGATAAATATCCAAACCTGATTGTAATGCAGACCTTTAGCAAAGCATGGGCTATGGCATCAGTAAGGGTTGGAATGGCTTTTGCTTCACCTTCCATCATCCAGTACTTCAATAAAATGAAGCCCCCATACAATATAAGCACTATTAACCAAAAGAGCATCCTGAAGAAACTGACCAGCCAGATTGCAGTCAGGAACAGGATAAATACAATTATAGCTGAAAGGGATAGAATCTCTGTAGAACTGAAAAAGATACCTGTCATCCTTGACGTTTTTAAGTCAGATGCAAATTTCATTCTTGTCAGGACAGACAATGCTGATGATATTTATAATTATCTTGTTGGCTGTGAAATAATTGTCAGAAACCGGAACAGTATTATTAAAAATTGTCTCAGGATTACCATTGGAACAAGAAGTGAGAATAACAGAATGCTTAATGCATTAAAAAGTATCAGACTATGAAGAAAGTGCTTTTTATAGACAGGGATGGAACTATACTGGAAGAACCGGAAGACGAGCAGGTAGACTCGCTTGAGAAATTCAGGTTCATACCCGGGGCCATAACCGGACTGGTCAGGATTGCAACCGAAACTGATTTCGAGCTCGTAATGGTTACTAATCAGGATGGTCTCGGAACGTCATCATTTCCCGAAGAAACATTCTGGCCGTCTCACAATAAAATGATAAGCATACTTGAGGGAGAAGGAGTCCATTTTTCTGAAATATTCATCGACAGGAGCGTACCCGAAGATAATGCCCCGACAAGAAAACCGGGCACAGCAATGCTGGTCAGGTATCTTGCAAAAGGCATCGATCTTGAAAACTCATATGTAATCGGAGACAGGGTCACAGATGTTGAATTTGCAAAAAACCTGGGCTGCAATGCCATTTATTTCAACTCTCAAAAATCAGAAGGTGCGGTTTTATCTTCCGACAACTGGCACGACATATACATGTTTCTGAAATCAAAGCCGAGAATCGCGTCAGTTGAGAGGAAGACAAAAGAGACTGATATAAGGCTTGAACTTAATATTGACGGTACCGGGAAAAGCAATATCAGCACAGGAATTGAATTCTTCGATCATATGCTTGACCAGCTGGCCCGTCATGGCAGCTTCGACCTCATGATAAAAGCTTCAGGTGACAAAGGTGTTGATGGCCACCATATCATTGAGGATCTGGCAATATGCCTGGGCGAAGCATTTCTGAAAGCAGCCGGAAGCAAGAAGGGAACAGAACGCTATAGCTTTGTCCTGCCGATGGATGACTGCCTGGCACAGGTTGCCGTCGATATGGGAGGAAGGCCGTGGCTTGTCTGGAAGGCAGACTTTTCGTATCAGAAAATCGGTGAAATGCCGACTGAAATGTTTTACCACTTTTTCAAATCGTTTAGCGACAATGCAAAATGCAATCTGAACATCTCTGCTGAAGGCAGCAATGAGCATCACAAGATCGAAGCTATTTTTAAGGCATTTGCCAGGGCATTGAATAATGCCCTGAAACAGACGGATAATTACTCACTTCCGTCAACAAAAGGAAAACTATGATAGCAATAATAAAATATAACGCAGGCAATATCAGGTCTGTTCAGAATGCCGTCACCAGGCTGGGTTATCAATCAGTTATCACTGACGACTGGGAAGAGATACTTAAAGCCGATAAAGTGATTTTACCAGGCGTCGGAGAAGCCGGTTCGGCCATGAAATACCTAAGGGAGAAAGAGCTTGATAAACTTATCGTTTCACTTAAACAACCTGTCCTGGGAATCTGCCTCGGGCTTCAGCTGATGTGCAGGTATTCTGAGGAGGGCGATACACAATGCATGAAGATATTTGATTCTGATGTAAGCCTGTTCCCAAGGGTTGATAAGGTTCCCCATATGGGCTGGAACAACTTCTTTTCCCTGAAAGGAGAACTCTTCAATGGAGTTTCAGCAAGGGACAATGTGTACTATGTTCACAGTTATTACCCCGAGATATCCTCTTGTACAATTGCAGTTTGTGATTACATCCTGCCCTTCAGTGCAGGTATGAAAAAGGATAACTTTTATGCAACTCAGTTTCACCCTGAGAAATCAGCATTGGTCGGTGAACAGATACTTAAAAACTTCCTGGAACTATGAGGATAATTGCCGCAATCGATATCCTTGGCGGAAAGTGTGTCAGGCTGATGCATGGAGATTACTCGAAGAAGACGATCTATAATGAGGATCCGCTGGAAGTAGCCAAGGAGATGGACGACAATGGAATAAGATATCTTCACCTTGTCGACCTCGATGGGGCAAAAAACAAAATGATAGTTCATTTCAGGATACTGGAAAAAATCGCTTCGCAGACCAGCCTTGAAATTGACTTTGGTGGCGGAATCAGGTCGGATAATGACTTGAGAATAGCTTTCAGTTCCGGAGCTAAGCAGGTAACTGCGGGAAGCATCGTTCTCTCCTCCCCTTCCCTTGTTCTCGACTGGCTATTAGAGTATGGGAATGAAAAAATTATCCTTGGCGCCGATTCAAAGGACAGAAAGATCGTGATCAATGGCTGGCAACAGGAATCTGACTCAGATGTAATTTCTTTTATCTCAGAGTATTGCTCAAAAGGAATAAAGTATGCAATATGTACTGATGTCGAAAAGGATGGTTTATTAAAAGGCCCTTCAGCTGATCTTTACAGGGAAATATTAAAATCTGTAAAAGTCGATCTTATTGCAAGCGGAGGCATTTCATCTATGGATGACATTATTAAAATAAAAGAGGCGGGATGCGAGGGAGCTATAATTGGAAAGGCTATTTATGAAGGTAAAATTAAACTAAAGGAGCTCAGGGATCTATGCTGAAAAGAAGAATTATTCCATGTCTCGATATAAGGAACGGACGTACTGTCAAAGGTGTCAACTTTGTCGGATTAAAAGATGCCGGAGATCCGGTGGAACTTGCAAAGCTGTATGCGTCAAGAGGTGCAGATGAACTTGTCTTTCTGGATATAACCGCAACAATTGAAAACCGACATACACTTATCAGTCTGGTTGAAAGAATTGCTGCTGAAATAAATATACCATTCACTGTCGGTGGTGGCATAAACAGTCTGGAAGATGTAGGTCACCTGCTCAAGGCAGGAGCCGACAAGATAACAATAAACTCTGCTGCAGTAAGAAGACCTGAGCTTATAACAGAAATTGCCGGCGAGTTTGGCAGCCAGTGCGTCGTGGTGGCTATCGATACTGATTTAATTAATAATGACTGGGTAGTAGTTGTAGATGGAGGCAGGACACCGGTAAAGCTCAGGACGATCGACTGGGCAATAAAGGTCGAGAAACTCGGCGCAGGAGAGATACTGCTTACATCGATGAAACACGACGGCACAAAAAAGGGGTTCTCGCTCGAAATAACTGCAGAGGTGAGCCGTCATGTAAATATTCCGGTTATTGCTTCCGGCGGAGCAGGAAAGAAGGAGCACTTCAGGGATTTATTTTTCAATACATCGTGCAGTGCAGCACTGGCAGCAAGCATATTTCACTTCGGTGAAGTAGATATAAAAGAGCTTAAGGAGTATTTATTTAATGAACAAACAGCAGTCAGATTATGAATCAACCCGATTTTACTAAAGGAAATGGCCTTGTACCCGCTATAATACAGGATTTTACAACAATGCAGGTGCTCATGCTGGGCTTCATGAATGAGGAGGCTCTTGAAAAAACGCTCAGGGAAGGGAAAGTGACCTTTTTCAGCCGGAGCAAAAAGAGACTCTGGACAAAAGGTGAAACATCAGGCAACTATCTGTTTGTTAAAGAAATAATAACCGATTGTGATAACGATACTCTTCTTATAAAAGTAAAACCCTCAGGACCGGTCTGCCATACAGGGTCGATCTCATGTTTTAATGAAGATCAATCAAAGGGCTTTCTCTACAGGCTCGAACAGATCGTCAGTCAGCGGATTGAAGAAAATATTGAAGATTCTTATACTAATAAGATCTATAAGCAGGGTATCAACAGGATCGCCCAGAAAGTAGGAGAAGAGGCTGTCGAACTCATTATCGAAGCAAAAGACAATAATATGACTCTTTTTAAAAATGAGGCTGCCGACATGCTATACCACTTACTGATTCTTCTTAAAGCCAAGGGGGTAACCCTCTCAGAAATAGAGTCCATCTTGAAAAATCGGCATAAATAAGACTTTTCTCTATATATTATCTAGATTTATTGCCTTAATAGTTGTTATTTTAAAAATTGCATTACTTTTGTAAGCCAACAAGATAAGAATGAATAAAGCATACAACCTGATCGCCGCTTATTTTTACTTCTATTTTTATTTTAAGAAGTAACAGGGGATTATTGTATACGCTTAAATGAAATATAAGATGCAAGGTCCCCGGAAAAGGGGACTTTTTTTTTAATAATGAATAATATGAGAATCTCAACCCAGGGTGAGCATGGATGTTTTCATGAAGTAGCTGCAAGACAGTACTTCAGAAACGAGGATATTACAATCGTCCCATGCACTACCTTTGACATGACATTGATGGCCGTGAAGGAAAACCAGGCTGATTTTGCGATAATGGCAATTGAAAATGCAAGGTCGGGAAGCATCCTTTATAATTACACCCTTATCAGGGAATCAGGAATGAAGATCCTTGGTGAACATAACCTCCGGGTCGTTCAAAACCTTATGGCTCTCCCCGGTCAGCAAGTTGCATCAATCAGGGAAATAAGATCACACCCGATTGCACTTTCACAGTGCATGACCTACCTGAATCATCTGCGTGGAGTTACTCTGATCGAAAGTGACGATACTGCCGGAAGTGCTAAATTCATCAAAGAAAATAACCTTAAGAATGTCGGTGCAATTGCGCCCGCAATTGCTGCTGAATTATATGGCCTTGAGATATTGGCCCACGGGATAGAAACGTATAAGAAAAACTACACAAGGTTTCTTGTACTCGGCGATGAGAAGCATGTAAACAGCGACGGGAATAAAGTCTCAATTTGTTTTTCAACCGGCCATCAACCGGGTTCGCTCGCTGCGGTTCTCGTAAGGCTTGCTGAGCTTGAGATTAATCTTTCGAAGATACAGTCAGTGCCAAGGCTGAACGGCGACTGGGAATATATGTTCTATCTGGACATTGAGCTTAAGTCTGATCATGACATGGGACTGGTTAAGAACACACTTGAAAATTATACAAGGGATCTCGAGGTCCTCGGAATATATAATAAAGGAGAGGAATTGTATGAAAGTTAAACCGGCAGAGAGAACCAATAGTGTCCAGGAATACTATTTCTCGCAAAAGCTGAAGCAGATAGACCAGATGCGCAATTCCGGAGCCGATGTCATAAACCTCGGTATCGGCAGTCCTGACCAGCCGCCGTCGGAGAACACTATTGAAAGTCTGTACAGGGAGGCTTTGAAACCAACTGCGCATGGGTACCAAAGCTATACTGGGATACCAGCCCTTCGTAATGCCTTTGCTAAATGGTACAAAACTTATTTCAACGTAATCCTTGACCCGGAAAGCGAGATATTGCCCCTTATGGGAAGCAAGGAGGGAATAATGCATATCAGCATGGCATTCGTGAATCCGGGAGATGATGTGCTTGTTCCAAATCCCGGCTACCCGACATATTCATCCATCACAAAGCTGGTTGGCGGGAACATCAGATATTATGACCTGGATGAAAAAAACGGCTGGTATCCTGATATTCATAAGATTGAAAAGAGTAACCTGAAAAATGTAAAAATGATGTGGATAAACTATCCGCACATGCCATCAGGAACGAAGGGGTCATTCAGGCTATTTGAACAGCTTACGGCATTCGCCTTAAAGCATGGAATACTTTTATGCAACGATAATCCTTACAGCTTCATCCTCAATAAGGAATATATAAGCCTCCTCGCAGTTGACGGCTCCAGGGAGATTGCCATCGAGCTTAATTCCCTGAGTAAATCGCATAACATGGCAGGATGGAGAGTAGGAATGGCAGCAGGCCATAAGGAATATATAAGCTCCATCCTCAAAGTCAAAAGCAATATGGATTCTGGCATGTTCCGGGCTATGCAGGCGGCAGCTGCCGAGGCACTCGGCAACCCTCCTTCATGGTACGACAAGGTCAACAGCCATTACCAGTCAAGACGCAGGATTGTCGAGGATATAATGGATGTGCTGAATTGCAGGTATGATAAAAACCAGGTCGGCCTCTTTGTCTGGGGCCGTATCCCTGACACTATAAAGAATTGTGAAGATTTTGTTGAGGATGTCCTGACCAAGGTAAACGTGTTCATCACACCAGGATTTATTTTCGGATCAAACGGAGAAAGGTACATCCGGATATCTCTATGCGCTGATGAAGCAACCCTTATTGAATCAGGGAAAAGAATTAAAAAGTATCTTTCAGAAAAACTAGCAACTAGCAACTAGCAACATGACTACAACTGTAATTGGAATAGGTTTGATAGGAGGATCGCTTGCGCTGGACATTCGAAAGCGTCACTTCGCCGATAAGATAATCGGTGTCGATACAAATCTGCAGCACCGTAATATAGCGAAGCTATGCGGGATCATCGATGAAGACGATACTCTTGAAAATGCAATTGAAAGAAGTGATCTGATTTTACTCTGTACTCCGGTAAATACCAATATGTCTATGCTTCCTTCCATCCTCGACTTGATAAAGGGCACTTCGAAGGTTGTGGTCGACATGGGATCGACAAAAGCAGGAATTGCGAAGGCCTCTAAATCTCACCCCGGACGTGGCAGGTACGTTGCTGCCCATCCCATGGCAGGAACAGAGTATTCTGGTCCCCTGGCCGCCATAGGCAAGCTTTTTGATTATAAGACAGTCATAATCTGTGATCCGGAGCTCAGCGATCCTGATGCAAAAAACCTCGTGGAAAACATGTTTAAAATTCTTAACATGCACCTGGTTTATATGAATTCTGATATGCATGATGTGCATGTTGCATACATATCCCATATTTCTCATATAACATCCTTCTCGCTGGCTCTGAGCGTATTGGAGAAGGAAAAGGAGGAAGAGAATATTCTGGCACTTGCTGGAGGCGGCTTCGAAAGTACAGTGAGGCTCGCAAAGAGCAACGGGGATACATGGGCTCCTATCTTTACGGAAAACTCTGAATATATTATCGAAGTGATCGATACTTATATTGAAAAGATGAATACTTTTAGAAAGTTGATTTCGGAGAAAGATACTTCTGGGCTGAAATCACTGATGGAAGAAGCGAACAAGATCAGGAAAATATTAAATTAAATATCTTAAATATTTATGGTTTTAGAGTTTGATAACTCCCTTCTAAGGGATTGGGACGTGTACAAAGAGAGGCCTTTCCTGATTTCAGGGCCTTGCAGTGCGGAGACGGAAGATCAGGTGCTGGAGACAGCCAGGGAGCTGGCCGCGCTAAACCGGATAAGCATTTTCCGTGCCGGCATCTGGAAACCGAGAACACGGCCAAATACTTTCGAAGGGGTAGGCATTCCGGGACTGAAATGGCTCAGAACAGTGAAAAAAGAGACCGGCCTTCCGGTTGCTACCGAAGTTGCGAATGAGAAGCATGTTTATGAAGCTTTGAAATATGGGATCGACATGCTGTGGATCGGTGCCAGGACATCTGTTAATCCTTTCACGGTTCAGGAGATAGCTGATGCGCTTAAAGGAGTGGATGTAATGGTATTCGTCAAGAATCCCATTAACCCTGATATTGAATTATGGATGGGTGCAATTGAAAGAGTTGCGAAGGCAGGCATAAAGAGGCTGGGCGCCATTCACCGCGGGTTCTCCTCCTACGAGAAAACAACATACCGGAACCAACCGAACTGGCAGATACCTATCGAGCTGCGACGCAGGATACCGGATCTTCCTATTATCTGTGACCCGAGCCACATAGCCGGTTCAAGGGAATACCTCCACGAAATCTCGCAGAAGGCAATGGACCTGAGCTTTGACGGTTTAATGATCGAATCGCATATCAATCCCGACAAAGCCCTGAGTGATGCTTCACAGCAGCTTACACCCAACGATCTGAAAGAGCTGTTGAGCAGGCTTATTCTTCGTAATGCCTCGACCACCGACCCTAAGTTACTTGATGTTCTCGGTGAATTGCGTCAGCAAATTGATGTTTATGATGACCATCTAATTGACCTTATGGAACAGAGAATGAAAGTATCGGAAACCATCGGGCTCTATAAAAAAGAAAATAATATTACTATCTTACAGACCGTTCGCTGGGACGAGGTAGTGAAGAAAGCGATGAAGAAAGGCCTGGCAAAAGGTCTGAGTGCCGAGCTTATTGATAGTGTTTTCAAGGCTCTGCACCAGGAATCTATTAACTGCCAGATGAAAGTGATGAATAAGGGAATCGAGAATCATAACCATACTGACAACAAATAAAACATCAGCCAATGGAAAGAATAATAGTACCTTCAAAGTTAAAGGGTGAAGTTAAGGCTCCGGCATCAAAAAGTATGACTCAGCGGGCTATTGCTGCCGCATTGCTGGCCCATGGCGAAAGTACTATTATTAACCCTTCGTATTGCGATGACTCGCTGGCTGCAATGAGTATCGCTGTAGGGCTTGGCGCAAAAGTGGAGCCGGACACCAATAAGATGAAGATCACCGGTTCATCAGTGCTGAAGGAGAAAAAGCTTAACTGTGGTGAATCAGGCCTTGCGATACGCATGTTCTCACCGGTGGCTGCCCTCTATAAAACTGAACTGACAATTACGGGAACCGGATCGCTTAAGAAAAGGCCTATGTCAATGATCGAGGAGGCCCTGAAACAATTCGGCGTTAAATGTGAAACAGAAAAGGGATTCCTTCCGCTCACAATAAAAGGTCCGCTTAAAGGAGGTATCTGTGAAATTGACGGCTCCACAGGATCGCAGATTCTGACAGGCCTCCTGATGGCTCTCCCTGTTGCAATGAAAGATTCAATTGTAANNCTTACAGGTGCTGGAAAGGTTTGGAATTAAGATTAAGAATGATAACTACAATCAATTCGATATTCCGGGGAAGCAAAAATTTACTCCCTGCAGCTTCGAAGTTGAAAGCGACTGGAGCGGTGGTGCATTCCTTCTTGTCGCCGGAGCTATTAATGGTAACATTACAGTTCTCGGATTGCATCCCGACAGC
>PMIG01000012.1 GCA_003157055.1 Bacteroidales bacterium
GAGTATCCTATTACAGTAAGGATCGCCGCTATAAAGGACTGGTCAATTTCCATTGAAAATGGCATGTGGCCCCATAGAAGCGAATAAACACCTAGAACCAGAAGCACATCGTGGAACAACGATGCCACTGCCCCGAATCCAAACTGCCAATGACGGTACCTCATGAATATATATAAGAATATGAGAATTAGTGCAATGCCAACTGCGTAGAAAGCATTGATCTTGATATCGGCTGCAACAACGGGGCCTACAGTCTCTGAACTTTTCAGGTAGTCATTTAGAAAAGCTTCTTTGCTGACACCTGCTGGTAAGAAATCTTTTATCCCTTCGTAAAGTTTGGCATCAACATCATCATCCACTCCAGATTCCGCGATCCTGTATTTGGTTGTGATCTTAACCTGGTTGGTACTTCCGAAAGTGACTACCTGAGGCAGATCCCCGAATGGGATAGTAAGTTTGGTTGCAATATTTTCAGTAACTACCGGTTTCTCAAATCTAATGATAAATGTACGTCCTCCGGCAAAATCAATGCCCGGGTCAAGACCTCTTGTAGCCAATGAAACAATACCTGACAAAATGATTATTGAAGAAGCAATATAAAAATACTTCCTTATCCCTATAAAATCAATCTTTGTGTGTTTAAAGATATTGGCTGTCAGGCCTATCGAGAAATGAAGATTTACATTCCTTTTCAGGAGACCTTCATAAATAAGTCTGGTAAGGAATATGGAGGCAAATACTGATGTAAAAGTACCAATAATAAGAGTCGTGGCAAAGCTCTTTATAGGACCCTGGCCGAAGACAAAAAGTACAACTCCTGTAATTAATGTCGTAGCTTTTGAATCAATAATTGCCGGGTAAGCACGCTTATAACCATCAGCTAAAGCGAGCTTTATTCCTTTCCCGTTTCTCAGTTCTTCCCTGGTTCGCTCAAAGATAAGAATGTTCGTATCAACATCCATCCCCATGGTAAGAACGATACCTGCAATACCCGGAAGAGATAAAACTGCATTCATTGAAGCCAGCACACCGAAAAGGAGAACCAGGTTGGCAAAAAGTGCAATATCAGCAATTGTCCCGGCGCTCTTGCTGTAATAGAATATCATAAATCCGAGAACAAGAAGAAAAGCTATGACAAATGAGACTAAACCTGAATTAATTGCTTCTTTACCGAGTGTCGGTCCAACGACGTTATCAGATACGATTCTTGCAGGAGCCGGCATTTTCCCGGATTTCAGGATATTAGATAGGTCGGTAGCCTCATCAATTGTAAAATCACCTGTAATCTGAGTATTCCCAGCAGTGATCTGATTTATAACCCTGGGATATGAACGGACATAACCATCGAGTATAACTGCAATGCATCGGTTTACGTTTGCACCGGTCAATCTTGACCAGGTCTTTGAACCCTCGGAATTCATTGTCATATCAACACTTACTTCAGAACCTGTAACTCCTGTTGTAGGCCTTGATGATGTAACAACATCGCCAGTCATCGGAGCTCTTCCATCGCGCGTGGTGATCTTTATTGCATGAAATTCATACATTGTTTTTGTAGGATCATACTTGTAAGGGTTCTGGCTCCATGCAAACCTCAGGTCGCGAGGGAAAAGTGCCTTTATCTGTGGCATCTTAAGGTAGCTGTTGACCTGTGCAGTATCTTTTCCGCTTGCAAGTCCGACCATGCATGAGGGCAATGGCTGACCCTGTGCATTCACCCTTGGGTTCAGAATACCGAAAAGCGGATTTTCCTGTGTGAACTGCTCACGGCTTGTAGATGCAGTACTCTTCGTGGTATCTTTATTGATCAGGTTAAGAAGTTCCTGGTCAGATTTTTTTGTTGTGTCGGACGAAGCTATATTTGCTCCGGCAGCAGGGGTTGCTGCTGTTTTCTGAACTGAAATTTTCATTTCTTTCAGCATATTATTTGTAGCTGAGAGGTAGCCTATTACTTCACTGTTTTCATAAGTCTCCCAAAATTCGAGGTTGGCTGTTCCCTGGAGAAGCTCACGTACTCGTTTTGGGTCTTTCTGCCCGGGCAGGTCAATGAGGATCCTTCCCTTAGTTGCAAGCTTGGTAATGTTGGGAGAAATAACTCCGAAACGGTCGATCCTGGAGCGCAGGATATTAAATGAGTTATCGATAGCGATTGAGACCTCAGAGTCTATAACTTTCAATACCTCCGCATTAGTTGAATTGAAGTTGATCTTGTCCTTCAATTCCACCGTACCAAAAACAGCAGCCAATCTTGCATTAGGGTCAATCTCCTGGAATGCTCTTCCGAAAAGTGTCAGGTAATCGGCCTGACTTGATGTCTGCATTTTTTTTGCACGGGCAAGAGCCTGGTTAAATGTTTTGTCGGTACTATGGTTTGAAAGAGCTCTCAGAACATCTTCAACTGAAACTTCAAGGATGACATTCATTCCTCCTTTAAGGTCGAGACCAAGGTTGATCTCCTTCTTCTCGCACTCTTTGAAAGTATTTCCGAGAAAACTCCACTGATCTTTTGTAAGCGAACCTATTGAATCGAGGTACCGTGATTCTTTTACCAAGTCGCCTTTTGCAAACGCTCTTGCATCTCTTTTAATTTTATACGTTGCACCGGTAAATGAAAGCTGGTATATTGATACCACTCCTAATGCAATTGCCAGAATGATAATAGCTGCTTTGTTCTGCATTTTTTTCCTTTTGAATTATCCTGTAATTATTTAAGATTCTTAATAATCGAGGCGCAAATATATTAAATTTTTATAAAAAAAAGGCTGAATATGCATTATCCAGCCCCTTAAAAATAAATATAAAGCTTTTTATTTTAATAACTTTTCGTAATCGGTCTCAAGCGGTTTTTTGTTAATGAAGTCGTAGAGTGCGTAGCTTCGCATATTATAGAAGTAACTCCAGTAATTCTGCAGAGCCTGAACATATGCTCTCTTGTTCTCGTCCTTTTTGGTATCTGCATTATTCAGGTCGAGGATTGCAATCTTGCCGATCAGAAACCTCTGTTTTGTAACTTCAAACATTCTCATGGCCACTGTGTCGGATTTTGCAGCAATGGCTACCTGGTTTTTCTGAAGATTAAACTGTTCCACATCGAGTGCCAGGTTTTCCTGAAAATCCACGATTGCCTGCTGTGCCTGAACCTGGGTCAGTTCAAGGCTCGACTGAGCCATTTTGTAATTACCCTTGCCCTTCCCCCAATCGAGAATTGGCAAAGTAAATCCAATATTTACTGCCTGGGACTGGCTGGGATTCTGCATTGAATAAGCAAGGTCTGACCCTGAAGTTGAAAGGCCTAATGAAGCTGAAAGGCTTGCATTCAGCCCCTTGGCTGCCTTAGCCTGTGCAACGCTGCTTTGGGCATTCAGAATATTAAGCTGCTGGGTAACAATGCTTGGATTATTTGCCATTGCAAGGGACAGAACCTCCTTAGCATCTATCTGCAGATCAGGGATAGTATCAGGAAGTATGAGTTCAATCCTGACATTCTGATTATAGCCAAGAAACGACCGTAACCTGATTTCCTTGTCGCGCAGGTTCATATCCGCTGTTTTGCTATCGGTTACCGCATTAAGGTATGACAGTTGCATCTGAAGCAGATCTTCCTCAGCAATAGTGCCCAGATTGTATCTTCCATTCGCAATCCGGTAAAGTGTGTCGGAATTTGAAAGGTTCATCACTGCAATTTGCTTATTTATCTGGGCCAGGGCGAGCGAGAAGAAATACTGAACAGCGGTCGAATGCACATCCTCAATATTGGATAGGAATGTTTTCTTGGCAGCAGCATATTGCAATGGTTGAATTTTAGTCTGCCATTTCAAAGAATTATACTGTTTGATTGGCTGAGTGATTCTAATACTTACAGGAGTCGTAATATAAGTTCTATTTGTCTTTTCAAAGTCATAAAGATTTAGAAAATCAGATTCAAGTGAGATTGTGGTTCCAGTAAAACCGATCGCCTGAGATAATGAAAGTGAGGCATTATCAGTAATAGTATTCTTTGCAACGTAAGTATATTCGTTGGCATTTGAGTTGTATACCCTGTCGAATCCATTGCTGTATGCAGGAATAGTTCCCTTTAAAGTCAGGCTTGGTCTGAATTGCGATTGATAAGACCTGTACTGCCAGTAACTGGAACGGAACCTGTGTTTTGCCATCAGGGACTGAGGCGATTGGTCCTCGGCAATTTTTATTACTTCGCTAAAAGTAAGTCTTTTTACTTCCTGTGCAGCATTTCTTTGTGCTGAAAACAGGAAGACCATGATGAATGTTAGTAAAAGTAATTTCTTCATTTGTAATATTCTATTCATATCTTAATGATTCAATTGGATCTTTTTCAGATGCGCGTTTAGCTGGCGAATAACCAAATATAACGCCGACTGCTGCTGATACTCCGAAAGCTATAAAAATAGAGAAGAAAGAGATTATTGTTGTGATGCCGGCTATCTGTTCAATCAGCTTTGCCATGATCACTCCAAGGAAAATGCCGATGAAGCCACCGGTAACGCTTATAAGAACAGCCTCAGCAAGGAACTGGACAACAATATCCATTTTCTTTGCGCCGATTGCCATCCTGGTTCCGATCTCCTTGATCCTTTCCATGACTGAAGCAAACATGATATTCATAATGCCAATACCCCCTACAATTAGCGAGATGCTCGCAATTGCTCCAAGGACTATATTGAATATATCCTTTGTCCTCTGCTGCTGCTTGAGAAGAAGCTCAGGAACAGTAATCTCAAAATCCTTCACATTCGTATGACGGCGAATAAGCATCCTGCTTAATATCTCAGTAGTAGGATTTATCTGTTCCGTTTCGTTGACCTGGACAACAATTCTGTCGAGCTGGTTATAGTTGGTTTCGGCATCAGAGCTTGCATCGGAGCTGCTAACTATAATTCGTGACATGCCTCCTCCACCCGGCCCGCCGCTCATGATAAAAACATTGCTGGTAGCTTCTGAGACAAGTTTTGTATTTACAAGTGCCCTGTTCTGGTACCTGAGAAGCATAGTTTCGATCGGAATATAAATATTGTCATTATAAACATTTACACCTTTCTCTTCAAAACCCGTAAGGCTCACTGTGGTTTTCTGAAGAACGCCAATGACCTTAAGCCATATACCATTGAATTTGATATACTGACCAATGGGTTCTACCTGGCTGAAGAATTTGGCTCTAATGTTTGCCCCTATAATGCATACCTGAATTCCATTCTTTTCCTGGTAGGAATTAAAAATGGCACCTGAAACCAGAGGCAGGTTGTAAAGGTAGAAGTAATCGTTCGATACTCCCACAAGCTTTGCGGTATACTTCACCCCGTTCATCATTGCAGTTGAATTGAATGAAATCTCAGGGCTTATTCTTTTTACTGACGGAAGCGTCTCACGGATTGCGTCTACATCAAGCATGCTCAACCCTCTTGAAAACTTCTTTGACTGTTTTTCGCCTTCTTCCGTTGAAGTGGTTTTATCCTGCACTATGGGGTTTATGAGAATATTATTGACGCCAACCATTTTCATCTGCTCCATGATTTCCTGCTTTGCACCCTTTCCAATTGCCAGCATCGCTATAACTGCAGCAACACCGAAAATTATTCCAAGCGCAGTAAGCATCGATTTCAGCTTGTTGGAAACGATTGATTCTACCGCAATCTCTATATCGTGGAAATATCTTAAGATAAATTTGAACATTTTAGATCCTTTTTAGTTTTACCTGTTAGTTAGTAGGTTGCTGTACCTGCGAGCCTTCCTGCCGCTGCTGATTATTCTGTCCTGTCCCGCCGTTCTGATTGAACTGACGTTGCCCTCCGTTCTGGCCAAACTGACGCTGTCCGCCCTGCCTGCCAAAACGTTTTCTTAATGAGTCTCTTTCAGCCGGTGACATATTCTGGAATCTCTGGCGCATCTGTCTCATTGCTGCCGTATCCATTGTTCTGCCACCCATTCCCCGCTGCATGTTTCTTACGCCCATACTCGGTTGAATGTTTCCACCACCAGTAGTCGGGAACTGACCCATTCCTCCGCCCGGCATACCCATCATTCCTTCTCCATGACCTCCAAATCCCCGGTTTCCTTCTTCATTTGCTTTCTTTTCAGCTTCTTTTTTGGCTTTTTCCTTTTCCTTGATGACTGAAATAAGGTCCTGCCCTAACAGCTTAGTGAATTTTTCAGAATTAGCCGGCGTATTGAGATATGTTACAGTCCCGGGCTCAATCCCCTTCTCAATAATAACATTATTTTCGTTGGATTCGCCAAGAACAACTATTTGCTTGCTCCCGTTCTTAAGATAAATGAAGGGTATACTGTCGGTTCCGGTCTGGACACATTCAAGCGGTACAAAAATGACATTGTCAATAGTCTTTGTGATGATCTTGTTGCCGGTAGTCATTGATGGTCTCAATATCAGATCCGACTGATCGACTTTAATCTGAACTTCGAACACCTTAGCATCTGCATTCGGAAGTTGCTCACCGATATTGGCAACAATGGACACAATTCCGGTATATTTCTTTTCCGGGAAAGCATCTACAAGTATCTCTACTTTCTGGCCTGTCTTTACCTTGCTTACATCGATCTCATTTACATAAGTCTTGGAAATCATGCTCGTCATATCGGGAAGTGTAGCAACCACATTGTCCCATGGGCTGATTGATGAGCCAACTTTTCTCTTTGCACCAGATCTGTCTCTCTTGTAGATTACCATTCCTGAAGATGGGGCATTAATCACAAATTTAGAAAGTACTGTGTGCAAATCTGCCACCCTTTGCTGCTCTTCGCTCAGGTTTGTCTTTGTTGTCCGCATATCTGAACGTGCCTGTTCAACTTTTAATGAGTATCCCCGTATTGCCTGTTCAAGAGTACGGTTTGCCTTGTCAAGGGATATTTCAGCCTGTCTTATTGTTGTCGGAGGCTCAAATTTTGACTGCTGAAGTGTGATATCTGCTTCTTCCACCGAGAATCTGAGGTTCTTGATGTTATCGCGAAGGTTGCTTAACGTAACAGCCGTATCAAGGATTTTAACCTCAAGGTTTGTTTCGGCTGTCGTCAGCTTTTCAAGCTCATCTTTCAGGCTATTGTCAAATGAGGTACGGTCAAGGGTTGCGACGTAATCGCCGGCCTTAACCTCTGTACCTTCCGGGACCATGTCTGTTATCTTTATATCCATTGCCCTGATGTTCCTGCTCTGAGAAAAATCGGGCCCTAAAATATCGGTTGATTTTTCAGCCTGCAACTCACCGGTTGTTGTGACAATAATGTCAAACGAACCTTTTTTGGCCTCTGCAAATAGGTTAATCAAATCTTTCTTCGATGAGACCTTGCCGATTACTATCGCTAGAATGATTGCAACAACCACTAATGCCGACGTAATAATTACTGATTTCTTCATAGGATATTTCTACGTGTTATAATTTTTAAAAAACTGTGACAAAAGTATTTATTAGGGATTCTTTATCGATTAAACTTAACAATATTTAACATCTGTTGATTTTTGCCTTTACTTTCTTAAGACATCTGTTCCGTTCCTTTTATTCCTTAATCTGGAAAAAATGAAAAAATTAATGTTTTGTAACTATTTTAATAATCTGGTCTGCTAGATCTTTAGCTTCCTTAATTGTCCTGCCCTCTGCATAAACACGTATAATAGGCTCTGTATTAGATTTACGCACCTGGACCCATCTGTCAGGAAGGTCGATCTTTATCCCGTCCCTCTCATCAATTTCATAATCATGGAATTCATTCCTGATATCATTCAAAATTGATGTGAAGTCCGTTCCCTTCCCAATCTCAACTCTTTTCTTGGTAATGACATATTCGGGAAATCTTCTGCGTAATAAAGAGCATTTCATGCCCGACTTTACGAAATAGGTCAGGAACAAGGCAATGCCAGCCAGGGCATCACGCCCATAATGCAGAGCAGGATAAATAA
>PMIG01000235.1:0-10443 GCA_003157055.1 Bacteroidales bacterium
TTCAAACGTTAACGTTAATATTCTATTAATCTATGATTTATAAAACCCCTTCAAAAATGAAAAAATTACTTGTAATGATTTTATGTCCATTTCTTAATTCAGCTGTCGCTCAGAATCTTCCCCTTGGTATCTTTCAAAATAGTTCTGATATCGGCAATCCTAAAAATCATGGTTCCGCTTATTATGACAATAAGGAACAGTCTTTTAAACTAAAGGGATCAGGGTATAACATCTGGTTTGAGAGAGATGAGTTTTATTTCCTGTACAATAAAATCAAAGGAGATTTTATACTCACGGCAAATTTTGAATTCCAGGGAAAAGGGACAAATGCACATAGGAAGATAGGCTGGATGGTCAGAGAATCAACTGATGACAAATCATCTCACATGTCAGCCGTTCTTCATGGTGACGGCCTAACGGTCATGCAATGGAGGAATGATTCGGGTGCGGCTATGAGAGATCCTGAAGATGAGCTGTTTGCAAAAGGATCGGCATATAAGATCATCCAGCTTGAGAGAATCGGAAAGAAATTTATTATGAGAGCTGCGCATTCAGGCGAACCGTTGGAACTGATCGGAACCCATGAAATGGAGAATATGCCGAATGAAATCCTTGCTGGACTTTTCATCTGCTCTCACGACCCTGAAATAACTGAAGAAGCAACAATGTGGAACGTCCGGATTGATAAGCCTGTAAGCGATAATTATGATCCGGGAAAAGATGGATATCTGGGATGCAGGCTTGAAACAATGAATGTTTCCGACGGCAAAAGAAAAATAATTTTCGAGAAACAGTCAAGGTTTGAAGCCCCTAACTGGATGCCTGATGGGAACAGGCTTCTTTTTAATATGGATGGATCTCTTTATTTAATCCCTGCAATCGGTGGCGAGATTGCAAAACTTAATACTGGCTTTGCAAATAACCTGAATAATGATCATGGCATTTCGTTTAACGGCAAATTACTGGCTATAAGTCATTCCCGACAGGGATTGCCCGGAGGAGGCTCAACCGTTTATGTGCTGCCATTGAAGGGAGGGAAGCCAAAGCTCATTACCGAAAATACGCCTTCATACTGGCACGGATGGGCACCAAATAATAAGGAGCTGCTCTATGTGGCCCAGCGAAACGGAATACCTATATATAATATATACAGGAATTCGATCAAAGGCGGGAAAGAAGTTGCCCTTACAAATAATAAAACAGGTGAACACGTCGACGGATGCGAATATTCTCCTGACGGAAAATACATATATTATAATGGAAGCCATACCGGAAAGATGCATATCTGGCGAATGAAACCTGACGGATCCGACAGGATAGAACTTACATCCGAAGAGTATAACGACTGGTTCCCGCATATTTCTCCGGATGGCAAACGGATCCTCTTTATTTCTTTCCCGGGAGATGTCGATCCCAATTCACATCCCTCATATAAACGTGTTATGCTCAGGGTTATGCCCTCAGAGGGAGGTAAACCTGAAACGATTGCATATCTCTATGGAGGCCAGGGTACTATCAATGTTCCATCATGGTCTCCTGACAGCCGCGAGGTAGCCTTTGTCAGTAATTCGGGGAAATGATAATAGGCATCTTAATATTGGTTATTTAAAAAAAAACTTTACTTTGCTGGCAGAAAAGTAAACCAATGATATTTTCAGGTATTTATTCTCTGCTCTCAATACCCATATTTGGTGTTCTCTATGTAGTCACTGGCATTAGCGTAATTTTTGTAATCCTTCTTACATGGATCAATGCAAAACGGCCAGCTNNAACTGTGTTTGTCCTGATGGGCAAGAATCTGAGAGTTTCAGGGAAGGAGAATATAAATAAAAATGAAAGATATATTGTCGTCGCAAACCATGCAAGCCTTTTCGACATTGTTGCAATCATTTCATTTTTTCCGCAGGTGTCATGGTTCGGACATGAACGACTTCTTAAGGTTCCTATTTTCGGAAAATTCCTGAAAATGACTGATTATGTTCCTTTCAGAGAACCGACTGTTTCCAACACCCGGCATATGCTTCAACAGCTTATGGAAAAGTCCCAAAACCAGTCAGTGGCCATCTTCCCGGAAGGAACGAGAACAACAAGCGGAAAAATAAACCCATTCTTCCGCGGGTTTATCTACCTTTTAAAAACGAGGAATATATCAATATTGCCCGTCACCCTTAATGGTTTTTATGACCTTAAGCCTAAAAACAGGTTCTACATCAATTTCAGGTCAAAGCTTGAGGTTGTGATTCATGAAGCGATACCGAAAGAAGAACTGATAAATAAAAGTGACAGGGAAATCATAGATACCATTAAAACCGTAATTGAATCATCATATCATAAAAAATAAAGTATAGATGGCAGAAGTGAATAAAGAAAAGTGGGTTTTCATAGTAAATCCTATCTCAGGTAATCTTTTTGGCAAAACAATGGTGCCGGTCATAGAAGAGAAGATCAGGAAATATAACCTCGATGCTGAAATTATTCTCACAGAACGGCCGGGACATGCTACTGAACTTTCAAAAGCAGCCGCTGAAAAAGGTGTAAAATTTATTATTGCTGTCGGCGGCGATGGCACCCTGAATGAAGTTGCAAGGGCTCTAATCGGTAATAAACAGGTTGTGACCGGAATTATCCCTGCCGGAACTGGAAATGATTTTAACCAGATCCCCGGCTTTCCCGACCGTTTTACGGATGCAGATTGGGAAATATTTTTAAAGAAAAATATTATCAGCCACGATGTGGGAATTGTGAATGATATGATTTTTCTTAATGGCCTGGGAATAGGATTTGATGCCGAAGTCGCTGCTCAGAATTATACGGAAGAAGGCAAGGTAAGGAAAGGCGGCGCTGATAAATATATATGGCATATCGTCAAAACCCTACTGTTTTTCAGGGAAAAGAGGATGACTATAAAAAGTGATGGCGCCAACCACGAGATAGATTGCTTTATGAATACCGTATCAATAGGACGCCGCTTTGCGGGAAGCTTTTTCCTCACTCCTGAAGCCATTGCAAATGACGGGCTCCTTGATGTCTGCTCTATCAGTAAAATAAATCTTTTCAACAGGTTCAGACTATTGCTGCTGGTACCCAAGGGAAAACATATCAAGGACAAGAGAGTTCATTATTTCAAGACTCCTGCCGTGAACCTGGAATTTCCCGTCAGGGTACCATTCCATGTTGACGGCGAATTGAGCTATGCTAATTCATTTAATATCAGTATAATTCCGGGAGGCATTAATATCATCTATAATCCTGATGGCAACCATTTCTACAAGAGGGGATAAGGATGTAAGGTATATTGCATTTTTTGACCTCGACAGGACTATAACCAAAGCCATCAGCGGAAGAGCGCTCGCAAGAGAAGCCCTAAGGAGAGGTCTCATGAAAAGTTCTGACCTCGCCATTGCCCTTTACTTCGGAGCATTTTACAGGTTAAGACTGGCCGACCCCGTCATGATTATGGAGAAGATGACAGGATGGGCTAAAGGTTTATCACAGGAGACACTGACTGATCTGTGCCAGGAAGTATTCAGAAAAGTGATGCTCCCCTCAATCCATCAGGAAGTATTTGAAGAATTAAAAATACATAGGGATAACAAGGCACTTACTGTCATATTATCATCTTCACTGGCACCTATATGCCGAGCTGTTGCTGAGTATCTTGAAATGGATGACATAATCTGCTCTGAACTTGAAGTCAAGGATGGGGTTCTCACCGGCAAACCCAAAGGAAATCTGTGCTACGGAAATGAGAAATTGGTCAGGTTAAGAGAGTATTGTGGAAAATATAACACTGATGTGGACGATGCCTGGTATTACGGGGATGCGATCATTGATCAGCCGGCGCTCAGTATTGTTGGACATCCGGTTTGCATCAATCCGGATCATAAGCTTAAAAGAGTTGCTGAAAAGAATAAATGGACAGTTACTAACTGGAAGTAAGTATTTTTATAAAAATATCAGACATAATTTATCAGTAACATCAATTGCACTTTTTATTTTAGCTTGTCTTGTTTCAAATATTTATGCAAGTAATCTGTCTGTTTGTACAACTTCAAAAAAGTAACTAATGAAAAAAATATTCCCGTTTTCCCTTCTGCTTGCATTATTGACAGGCTGCTGCACTGATCACAACAAAAAAATTGAATACCCGGTGACAAAAAAAGGCGATGTGGTAGATACAATATTCGGCACGCCGGTTCCGGATCCGTACAGGTGGCTCGAAGATGACAAATCAGATGAAACAGCTGCATGGGTTAAGGAGCAGAATGCACTAACGTTCAGATATCTTGATAAAATTCCTTACAGGACGCAGATAAAAGAGCAGCTGAAGAGAATGTGGAATTATGAGAAATTCGGCATGCCCTTCAAAGCAGGTGCCTATACCTATTATACAAAAAACAACGGGCTCCAGAATCAGTTTGTTTATTACCGGCAGAAGGACGGAGGTGAACCGGAATTATTTCTCGATCCAAATACTTTTTCTGCTGATGGCACAACCTCGCTTGGTGAGATAGGATTCTCAAAGGACGGAAGCATGGTTGCATACACAATATCAGAAGGAGGATCCGATTGGAGGAAAGTCATCACCATGAATGCAATAACTAAGCTAATTATGGGTGATACACTTGTCGATGTTAAATTCACAAGTATTGCATGGCAGGGAAACGATGGCTTTTATTACTCGACATATGATAAGCCAAAAGGGAGCCAGCTCTCTGCAATGACTGATCACCATAAGCTGTATTATCATAAAGTCGGAACAAAACAATCAGATGATAAAGTTGTATTCGGAGCTGACCGCATGATAAGATATGTAGGTGGATATCTTACAGAGGATGAAAGATATCTTGTTGTAACTGCTTCTATCTCAACAACAGGCAATGAATTATATATAAAGGATCTTACCAAAAAATCTTCTGAATTCAGGATGGTTGTTGGAAATTTTGACCANNACCACAATCATGCGATAATCGATAATGTAGGTTCAAAACTTTTCATTATCACTGACCTGCTTGCCCCCAACAGGAAAATCGTAACAGTGGATGCTGAAAAACCAGGAACTGAGAACTGGACAGATTTTATTCCGGAAACTAAAGATGTAATGGAAGCTTCAACATGTTCAGGATATATCTTTGCAAATTACCTGATTGACGCAATCTCAAAGGTTAAACAATACGACATGGAAGGTCACCTGGTCAGAGAGGTGGCTCTCCCCGGGATCGGCAGTGCATCAGGCTTCTCAGGAAAGAAAAAAGACAAATTTGTTTATTATTCCTTCACTAATTATATTACTCCTTCCACCATTTGCAGGATGGATGTGCAGACCGGTACTGCAGATGTTTTTAAAAAACCCGAAGTGTTATTCAGGAGTGAAGATTTCAAATCGGAACAGGTGTTCTATTCTTCAAAGGATGGCACCCGTGTTCCGATGATAATAACATATAAAAAGGGGATCATCCTCAACGGGAAGAATCCGACTATGTTATATGGCTATGGCGGTTTCAGCATCAGCATGACTCCGGGGTTTGGCATAACCACGGCTGAATGGCTTGAACTTGGTGGAGTATACGCGGTGGCAAACATCAGGGGCGGAAATGAATATGGGGAAAAGTGGCATATCTCCGGAACAAAAATGCACAAGCAAAACGTTTTTGATGATTTCATTGCTGCAGCTCAGTATCTTATTGACAATAAGTACACTTCACCTGATTATCTTGCAATAAGAGGCGGATCGAACGGAGGACTTCTTGTTGGCGCCGTTCTTACCCAACGGCCTGAACTTTTCAAAGTTGCTCTTCCGGCCGTCGGTGTAATGGATATGCTGAGATATCATAAATTCACTGCCGGAGCTGGCTGGGCCTATGACTTCGGTACGGCTGATGACAGTCCGGAAATGTTCAATTATATTCTGAAATACTCTCCTGTTCAGAATGTTAAGGAGGGAATTAAATATCCAGCCACCTTTATAACAACAGGTGATCATGATGACCGAGTAGTCCCGGCGCATTCATTTAAATTTGCAGCCCAGATGCAGGCAAAACAATCCGGAACAAATCCGGTGCTTATACGGATCGAAACAAAGGCAGGGCATGGAGCAGGAACACCTGTAAGCAAGACGATTGAACAGACCGCTGATATTTTCAGTTTCACCCTCTGGAACATGGGAATCAAAGACCTTAAATAACAGACTGATCATGGCTGAAAGAGTTATCCGGTGTGGAATAGCAGGATCGGGATTTGCGGCAAAATTCCATTATGAAGCCCTGCTGCGACTGCATTCGGTTAAAGTTTATATAACCGGAGCTTATTCCCCAACTGCCGGACGGCTGGAACAATTCACGGGACCAAGAAATCTCATGGCCTTTAAGAGTCTTGATGAGCTGATTGATAATGCCGATGTACTTCATGTCTGCACTCCACCTTCAACCCATGAGCCAATAGTTATCGCAGCTCTCAAAAAGAACAGGTATGTAATAGTTGAAAAACCATTCACGGGATATTTCGGCGATGGAAGCAAAGAATTCAGCGGTGACAGCTTTCCAAGAGAGAAGGGCCTTGAGGAGGTACTTTCAAGCATTAAAAGGATGCTTGATGCTGAAAAGAAAAGCAAAGGAAAAATAATGTACGCTGAGAACTGGGTATATGCTCCTGCGGTACAGAAAGAACGTGAGATGCTGGAGAAGACAAAAGCCCAGGTGCTCTGGATCCATGGAGAAGAATCACATTCCGGTTCGCACTCATTTACCTATGGAGAGTGGAAATTCTCAGGTGGCGGATCAATGATCGGAAAAGGATGTCATCCTCTTTCTGCTGCATTATATTTCAAGAAGGTTGAAGGCAAGACCAGAAATGGCAAACCCATTAGACCATCATCTGTATCAGCCAGGACACATGCCATTACCCGCATGAAAGGATATCATAATGAGGGCCACCTGAGAACGACTTATAAGGATATCGAGGATTTTGCTGCTCTGCATATTGTCTTTGAGGATGGAACCTGTGCAGATATTTTTGCAAGTGAGCTTGTCATGGGAGGAGTACATAACTGGATTGAGCTTAATACCAGCAATCACCGTACAATATGCAATATCAGCCCGAATAATGCCATGCAGACGTACACTCCTGATGAAAAGCACTTTAAAGACGTATATATTGCCGAGAAAACTGAGACTAAACAGGGCTGGTCGTCAGTTTCGCCGGATGAAGCATGGTTTACAGGCTATCAGCATGAGATGGAAGCTTTCTACAGATCAGCAGCATTCGGTGATCTTCTGGAAAGCGACAGTCTGCTTGCCGCTGACACTATTACAACAATTTATGCTGGATATGTTTCTGCAGAACGCAAAGGTGAAGAAGTTCCCATATCTTTATTTTAGTATACAAATCTCTCAGTCATGAAATATAATAGTTTTACATTATTCATTTATAATCTGATCCAATGAGATTATTAAAAGTCACCTTCTCGTTTCTGTTAATAATATCTGTCTGCAGCTGTAAACAGCCATGGACTAACCCCCTTACCCAAGGATCTGCTTCAAAAATTCCTCATCTTGAGAAACACGGAACTGCAATCAGGCTGGTGGCAGACGGTCAGCCTCTCCTGCTTTTAGCCGGGGAGCTGCACAATTCCACATGCGGCGGATTTGAATATATGAGGCCTGTCTGGAAAAAAATGGCTAAGAAAAACCTCAACACCGTTATTGCATCAGTTTCGTGGGAACTTATTGAACCTGAGGAAGGGAGATATGATTTCAGGCTTGTCGACAGCATAATTGCAGGTGCGGGAAAGGAGGATCTGAAACTGGTGCTCATCTGGTTCGGAAGCTGGAAAAATGGAGGTTCAGTCTATATACCATCATGGGTAAAAAAGAACTTTGAAAAGTACCCTCGTGTAAAAGATGAGTCAGGAAAACCTCTTGAGATCCTTTCTGCATTAGGCGAAGCCTCATGTGAGGCAGACTCAAAAGCGTTCACTGCGCTTATGAAACATATCCGTAAGGCTGATTCAAAGAAACATACAGTCGTGATGATGCAGGTCGAAAATGAAATGGGCATACTTGATAATCTGTCAAATAAACCAGGCAATGCAAGACGGGATTTCTCGGATCCTGCCAACGCAGCTTTCAACGGGCTTGTTCCTGCACAGCTTGTAAGATACCTCGTTGCACACAAAGAGAATCTTTACCCGGCTCTTTACAGGGCCTGGGAAGCAAATGGATTCCGGACGTCAGGCACATGGGAAGAACTTTTCGGCAAAGGTGAGTTTAAGTCTGATCCTAAAGAGTGGCAGTTTATGTCATTCTATACCGAGGAGCTTTTTTCGGCCTGGAATTACGGTCTTTATGTTGAAAAAATTACTTCTGCAGGGAAGAAAGAGTATCCTTTGCCAATGTACGTAAATGCCTGGCTCAAACAACCTGGCAGCTACTGGCCCGGATCATATCCTTCAGGAGGACCGTTGCCGCAGGTCATTGATATATGGAGAGCAGCTGCTCCATCGATAGATTTTCTGGCTCCTGATATATATGTAGATTATTTTACTACAGTCTGCGAAGATTTTACAAAGAGCGGAAACCCTTTGTTCATACCGGAAACCAGGGGAGGAGAAATTGCAGCAGCAAGGGTTTTTTATTCTCTTGGTGAATACAGTGCAGACTGTTTCGCACCATTTGGAATTGATAATGCCGCATTGGCAGAGCATGATCCCCTTGATGAATGCTACTCAATCCTGAAAAGCATGTCACCCTTGATTCTTAATAACCAGGGCATTGGGACTATGAGGGGAATCTTCCTCGATACCTCAAACACGGAGCAGCAATTTGAACTGGGGGGTTATAAAATTAAGGCTGACATATCAAGTTCACCTGACAGAAAGAGTGCCGGAGCAATTATTATCAAGACAGGGCCCGATGAATTCATCGCAGCCGGTAAGGGCCTGGATATACTGTTTTATCCGGTGGATACTGCAGCCAGAATTGGAGTCAATGCTGTCGATGAAGGTATTTTTAAAGATGGTGACTGGATTCCATTAAGAAGGCTCAACGGTGATGAAACCCATGCAAGTACATGGGATGGCACCGGTCTCAAGCTTTCATGGGATAAGGTAAACCTGCAAAGAATTTCCATCTACCGATATAAATAGACCCATTGTTAATTATTTCACAATAAATCAAGAGGTAATATGAATAAAATAAAACTCCCCTTATGTTGCAGTTGCAGCACTCTGATTCTGATAGTAATAGTTTCAGGATTCAGACCTCTTTCGGGCCAGATACCTTATTATTCGCCTGACAAGGGCCAGGAGCTAATGAATGAGCCATATGACATCAGCGGTGATTTCCGCAGCTTCACGAATGCATATTACCTGGCAGATTCACTCTCATCCTTCAATCCGGAAACAGGAAAAGGTGAGATTAAGTATCGCCGCTATGAATACTTCACAAGGATGGCATTTAACAATATGCTAGGCGTACTAAAACCCTCTAAGCCGATCGATTTTCCTGAAAATGAATACGCTGTTTCGCCTTCTCTTCCATTTTCATTGGAATTTATCTCTCCAAGGACAATAAGGATCAGGGCCGCATCCCGCTTTCAGGTTAAACCTGAAGAAGAATCGCTGATGCTGGTAAACGGCCATGCAGATCAGGACAGAAGCTCATGGAAATATAGCAAAACAGCAGGCGGGTACAGGTATACCAGTCCTTTCGGGGCAGTAGAGATATCTTCTTCTCCCTGGCGCATAACAATTTATGATAAGAATGGCCGGTTAATAACCCATACCATCAACAATAATGACGGAGATTCGACTTTTACACCCCTGCTCCCATTTTCGTTTGTCCGCCGGGCATCGGACTACTCAACCAGTATGGCGGCGGTCTTCTCCTTATCGCCTGACGAAAAGATCTTTGGCTGCGGTGAATCTTTTACCGGCTTCGATAAGCGCGGCCAAAAAATCGTGATGTGGGCTGACGATGCAAACGGAGTTCAGAACGAAGCAATGTATAAACCAATACCCTTTTTCATGAGCAGCAGAGGGTATGGACTTTTCATGCATACCTCCTCTCCGATTACGTGCGATTTCGGGAAGTATTTCAGCGGCATTTATTCGCTGATGATAGGCGATGACCAGGCAGATCTTTTCATCTTCCTGGGTGAGCCGAAGGATATTCTGAATGAATATACCAACCTGACAGGCAAAGCAGCAATGCCGCCATTATGGTCATTCGGTTTCTGGATGAGCAGGATCACTTATTTTTCTGAAGAGCAGGGACGTGCTGTTGTTAATAAGCTTAGAGAAAACAGCATTCCTGCCGACGTGCTTCATTTTGATACGGGATGGTTTGAGACCGACTGGAGATGTGATTACCAGTTCTCTAAAACCAGATTCAAGGATGCTTCAAAGATGATGGCAGATTTCCTGAAAGCAGGAATTCATACCAGTCT